>JBFGYN010000011.1:0-20769 GCA_041587415.1 Candidatus Competibacterales bacterium
TCTCAGCACCGTTCAACCGACCTGCTACGTTGATCCGAATTCCGCCGGCGCCGATCCGCATGGCATTTTGAACGGCACGTTTCATGGCTCGACGAAACATGATCCGACGCTCGAGTTGCTGCGCGACGCTCTCCGCTACGAGTTGCGCATCGAGTTCCGGCTTGCGGATTTCCTCAATGTTGATGTGGACAGGAATGTCCATCATTCGAGAAATCTCGTTCCGCAAACGCTCGATGTCTTCGCCCTTTTTGCCGATCACCACGCCCGGTCGCGCCGTGTGGATGGTCAGTTGTGCAGTCCGTGCCGCCCGTGCGATCTCTATTCGGCTAACAGAGGCATGTGCCAACCTCTGTTTTATGAACTTCCGAACCTTCAGGTCTCCCTCGAGGTAGTCCGCGAAATTCTTGCTGTCGGCATACCATTTCGATGACCATTCGGTCGAGATGCCGAGCCGAAATCCAGTAGGGTGAACCTTCTGACCCATCTTCTCGCGCTCCTACTCGTCTGCAACCGCGACGGTTATGTGGCTGGTCCGCTTCAAGATTCGTGACGCACGCCCCTTAGCGCGCGCGCGGATACGCTTCATTGTCGGACCTTCGTCAACGTAGACGGTCGAAACCTTGAGCTCATCAACGTCAGCACCTTCGTTGTGCTCGGCATTTGCAATCGCGGAATCCAACACGTTCTTCAGGAGACGCGCACTGCGCCGGTTGCTGAAAGTCAGCAATTCGAGCGCACGACCAACGGGTAGGCCGCGGATCTGATCCGCCACCTCCCGCGCCTTTTGCGGCGAAATGCGCACATATCGTAGCTTGGCAGCAGCTTGCATTTCAGTTCCTTGTCAGCGCTTGGCTTTCCGGTCGGCCGCGTGCCCCCTGTAGGTGCGCGTGGCCGCGAACTCGCCCAGCTTGTGACCAACCATGTTTTCGTTGATCAACACGGGAATGTGCTGGCGGCCGTTGTGCACGGCAATCGTCAATCCCACCATTTGCGGAACAACCATGGACCGACGCGACCAAGTCTTGATCGGCCTTCGACTATTGGTGGCAACGGCTTGATCGACCTTTTTCGCCAGATGTAGATCCACGAAAGGACCCTTCCTAATGGAACGCGGCACTGAAATCTACCCTCGAATCGAATTACTTGCCCTTGCGCACGATGAACCGCCCCGTGCGCTTGTTGTTTCGCGTCTTGTGACCCTTTGTCGGCACACCCCACGGCGTGACGGGATGGCGGCCGCCGGACGTCCGCCCCTCACCACCGCCATGTGGATGGTCGACCGGGTTCATTGCCACCCCTCGAACGGTCGGCCGAATACCGCGCCAACGCTTTGCACCAGCCTTGCCAAGGGATTCGAGGTTGTGCTCGGTATTACCAACCTCTCCAATCGTCGCCCTACAATCCACGTGGATCTTCCGCATCTCACCGGAGCGCAACCTGAGGGTCGCATACCTGGCTTCACGAGCGACGAACTGCGCGGAAGCACCCGCGCTGCGGGCAATCTGGGCGCCCTTTCCGGGCTTCATCTCCACGGCATGCACCGTGGTGCCGACGGGGATATTGCGAAGCGGTAGCGAGTTACCCGCCTTGATCGGGGCATCGTCCCCCGACAACAGCTCAGCGCCCGCACTAATCCCGCGGGGCGCGATAATATACCTTCGTTCCCCATCAGCGTAAAGCAATAGCGCAAGGTGTGCGCTACGGTTGGGGTCGTACTCGATTCGCTCGACCTTGGCGGGCACACCGTCTTTGGTCCGCTTGAAGTCGATGATCCGGTAACGCTGCTTGTGACCACCGCCGCGGTGCCGCGTCGTGATTCGGCCCTTGTTGTTGCGTCCACCGGACTTGCTTTTCGGCGCAATAAGCGGCGCATGAGGCGCACCCTTGTGGAGATCCGGGGTCTTCATTCGTACAACGAAACGCCGCCCCGGCGAGGTTGGTTTCATCTTGACTATCGGCATCGCGGCAAACCTTTTGTCATCGTCGACCAGTCGGCTTAGGAACGCCAATCCAGCCAGAGTTACTGGTGGCACATGGACGTGCCGCCGAAACAGACATGGTCACATGTTGGTTTCGGTAGCAGGACGGAAACCACGTTTTCGTTTCCCGTACCCAGGAGAATCTTGAACGGGATCGTTCCGGGCTCTCCTCGCAAAGCTCGAACTCTGACCAAGTCCGAGGAATACGGCACTTCGACGTGCCACCAGAATCCACACGGCCTCATGTTGATTCCGAAAGAAAAACGGAACAGGGTTTTCGTTTTCCGTGCCCCGGCAATGCCACAACGCAATCATCCAGGGCTGTCCAAAGAAATCGTTACTCAGCACCTGCAAAATCGATTTCATTGCCTGGCATGAGGGTCACGTACGCCTTCCTGGACCCAGATCGGCGACCAGGAATGCGGCCAAATCGTTTTCGTTTCCCCGCCAGATTGACGACATTCACGTTCTTGACCTGCACGTCGAAGAGTGCCTCCACCGCGGCCTTGATCTCTGGCTTCGTGGCGTCCGCGGCAACTTTGAAAACCACCTGATTGTGCGTGTCCGCAGCGATCGAACTCTTCTCTGATACATGGGGTTCGCGCAGCACTTTGAACATACGTTCCTGGTTCACGTCAACGCCTCCTCGATCCGCTTTACGGCGGCCGTCGTCATGATGACTTTGCCTGCGGCCACCAGACTGACCGGATCCAGCGCCCCTGCATGTATGACCGAGACGCCGGCCAAGTTGCGTGCAGCGAGGAGCACACGCTCGTCAAATTGCTCCAAGACGATCAGAGCCTGCTCGACCCCCAACGCCTTCAGTTGTGCAACCAGCTCCTTGGTTTTCGGAACACTCACGCTAAAGTCGTCGACCACGATCACGCGGTCCTCGCGGAACAACTGCGAGATGATGGTACGAATCGCCTTTCGATACATCTTGCGATTGATCTTCTGATCGTGCTTCCGAGGCTGCGCGGCAAAGGTCGCCCCGCCCCCCCGCCACAGGGGACTCCGTGACGAACCCGCCCGGGCACGACCCGTTCCCTTCTGCCGCCAGGGCTTGGCGCCTCCACCACTCACCTCGGAACGTGTTTTTTGCGCCTTCGTACCGCTTCGACCAGTGGCCATGTAAGCCACGACCACCTGATGCACCAGCGGTTCGTTGAACTCGAGTCCGAATGCCGCGTCCGAAACGTCCAGGGTTGCATCGGAACTTTGTCCGCTTGCGTTGGTTACAGGGATTTCCATGTGCTCAAACCTTATCGGGCTGGTGACTTGACGGCTGGTCGCACCAGAACGTCGCCACCTTTTGGGCCGGGGACCGCACCCTTGACCAGGATCACGTTTCGTTCGGAATCCACCCGCACAACTTCCAGATTCTGCGTGGTGCGGCGCGCGTTACCGAGATGGCCGGACATCTTCTTTCCGGGAAACACTCGCCCAGGCGTCTGATTCTGCCCGATGGATCCAGGGACGCGGTGAGACAATGAATTGCCGTGAGTGTTCCGCTGGCCGCGAAAATTATGTCGCTTGATTGTCCCAGCGAAGCCTTTGCCGATACTGGTCCCGGTAACGTCGACCTTGGGAACGTCGCTCAAGACATCCACAGTTATTTCACCGCCGACCTCCAGCTCAGTTCCTTCACCATCACCCAGTCTGAATTCCCAGAGGCCTCGCCCTGCCTGCACGCCGGATTTCGCGAAATGTCCCGATTCCGGCTTCGGTACGCGGTTCGCGTGACGGGTTCCAGATGTAACTTGGATGGCTCGGTAGCCGTCCACGTCAGAAGACCGAATCTGGGTGATGCGGTTAGGCTGAACCTCGATAACAGTGACCGGGAGCGAACTCCCTTCCTCCGTGAATACGCGGGTCATGCCCAGCTTACGCCCAACAACTCCGATTGCCATTTCTTGCTAAACCTCGCCTTGTTCGGACATCCGTGAGAGGAAGGGTGGCAATGACCCCTCGTCACGTCTGACGGGATTGTTCGGGAAGCACCTCCATGTGCCGCGACGAAAACTCTGACTGGAACAGAGTATCGCTATGCCAATTTGATCCGTACGTCGACACCCGCCGCAAGATCCAGGCGCATGAGCGCGTCGACCGTCTTTTCGGTTGGATCAACGATGTCCATCAGCCGGTTGTGCGTTCTGAGCTCATACTGATCGCGCGCGTCCTTGTTCACGTGCGGCGAAACCAGTACGGTGTAACGCTCTTTCTTCGTGGGCAACGGTATGGGACCCCGCACCCGCGCACCCGTGCGCTTGACCGTGTCGACGATTTCCCGAGCCGATTGATCGATTAGCCGATGATCGAACGCTTTCAGCCGTATTCGAATTCTTTGATCAGACATCTTTCTACTCGATTATCTTTGCGACGACGCCAGCGCCGACGGTTCGGCCGCCCTCGCGAATTGCGAAACGCACGCCCTCTTCCATCGCGATCGGCGCGATCAGCGACACCACCATTTTGATGTTGTCACCCGGCATGACCATCTCGACGCCCTCCGGGAGTTCCACCGCACCCGTGACGTCTGTCGTGCGGAAGTAGAACTGCGGGCGGTAACCCTTGAAAAACGGCGTGTGGCGGCCGCCTTCGTCCTTCGACAAGACGTAGACTTCCGCCTCGAAAGTCGTGTGCGGCGTGATCGTGCCCGGCTTTGCCAGAACCTGCCCGCGCTCCACGTCCTCGCGCTTCGTGCCACGCAACAGCGCGCCAATGTTGTCGCCCGCTTGCCCCTGATCGAGCAACTTGCGAAACATCTCCACGCCCGTGCAGATGGTCTTGGTCGTCGGCCGGATGCCGACGATCTCCACCTCTTCGCCCACTTTGACGATGCCCCGCTCCACGCGGCCCGTCACCACCGTGCCGCGGCCCGATATCGAGAATACGTCCTCGATCGGCATCAGGAACGGCTGGTCGATCTCGCGCTCGGGCTGCGGAATGTACTCATCCATCGCCGCCAGCAGCTTCTCCACCGACGGCACTCCAATTTCGCTCGTATCGCCTTCCAGCGCTTTCAGCGCCGAGCCGATCACCACCGGAATCTCGTCACCCGGGAACTCGTACTCGCTCAACAGCTCGCGGACCTCCATCTCCACCAGCTCCAACAGCTCCTCGTCATCGACCATGTCCGCCTTGTTCATGTACACCACGATACACGGCACACCCACCTGGCGGGCCAGCAGTATGTGCTCGCGCGTCTGCGGCATTGGCCCGTCCGCGGCCGATACCACCACCACCGCACCGTCCATCTGCGCCGCACCCGTGATCATGTTCTTCACGTAGTCCGCGTGACCGGGACAGTCAACGTGCGCGTAGTGACGGTTGTCCGTCTCGTACTCCACGTGCGCCGTCGCAATCGTGATGCCCCGCGCCCGCTCCTCCGGCGCATTGTCGATCTGGTCGTACGCCTTGAAATGCCCGCCCCGAGCCTCGGCACACACCTTCGTCAACGCCGCCGTCAAGGTCGTCTTACCATGGTCTACGTGACCAATCGTCCCCACGTTCACGTGCGGTTTCGTACGTTCGAACTTTGCCTTAGCCACAGCCCTGTCCCTCTAGTTTCTTCGCGATGAACTCACGAGGCTTTCTTAATGACCTCTTCCGCAATGTTCGCGGGGGCCTCAGAATATTTCGAGAATTCCATGGAATAGGTCGCACGACCCTGGGTCGCCGACCGCAGGTCGGTCGCGTAACCGAACATGGTCGATAGGGGGACCTCTGCGCGCACAATTTTTCCCGCGGGCGCGTCCTCCATTCCCTGAACGAGACCACGCCGTCGATTCAGATCGCCCATCACGTCTCCCATGTACTCCTCTGGAGTCACTACCTCAACCTTCATGATCGGTTCGAGGAGAGCCATGTCTGCTTTGGCGGCGCCGTTCTTGAAGGCCATGGAGCCCGCGATCTTGAATGCCATCTCGCTCGAGTCGACATCGTGGTACGACCCGTCGTACAAGCTCACCTTGACGTCTTCAATAGGGTAACCCGCCAAAACGCCTGCCTGCATTTGCTCCCGTATGCCCTTGTCCACGGCGGGGATGTACTCGCGTGGCACGACACCGCCGACGATTTGGTTGACGAATTCGTAACCCTTGCCCGGTTCCTGGGGTTCCATCCGGATCCAAACGTGCCCGTACTGGCCACGACCGCCCGACTGGCGAACAAACTTGCCTTCCGTCTCAACGGCCTTGCGAATGCATTCGCGATAGGCCACCTGCGGCGCACCGACGTTCGCCTCGACCTTGAATTCCCTCTTCAGCCGATCGACGATGATTTCCAGGTGCAGTTCGCCCATGCCGGAGATGATCGTATGGCCCGATTCCTGGTCCGTATGGACGCGAAACGATGGATCTTCCTGGGCCAACTTGCTCAGAGCAATGCCCATTTTCTCCTGATCGACTTTCGTTTTTGGCTCGACGGCTACCGAAATGACTGGCTCGGGAAACTCCATGCGTTCGAGCGTAATCACGTTGTTCTGTGCGCAGAGCGTGTCGCCGGTCGTGACGTCCTTCAAGCCGACGGCAGCGGCAATGTCACCGGCACGAACCTCCTTGATCTCTTCTCGGCTATTCGAGTGCATCTGCAGAATTCGACCGATTCGCTCGCGTTTGCTCTTGACCGGGTTGAATACCGTGTCGCCAGACTCGAGCACGCCGGAGTAAACTCGGAAAAAGGTCAACGTGCCCACGAACGGGTCGGTTGCGATCTTGAAGGCTAGGGCCGCAAAGGGTTCCTCGTCGTCGGCATGGCGCTCCGCCTCGGTCACACCGTCGTCGAGCAATCCTCTAATTGACGGAACCTCCGTCGGCGCCGGCATGTAGTGGATCACAGCATCCAGCATGGCTTGCACGCCCTTGTTCTTGAAAGCCGAGCCACACAGCGCCGGAACGATCTCGTCCGACAGGGTTCGAATCCTCAACCCTTCGCGAACTTCTTCGGCGGACAGCTCGCCGCCCTCGAGATACTTTTCGGTGAGCTCCTCGGTAGCCTCTGCGGCACATTCGACCATATGTTCACGCCATTTGGCGCATTCGGTCTCCATGGCGGCCGGAATTTCGCCCTCCTCGTAGGTCGTGCCCTTGGTCTCGTCCTCCCAGTAGATTGCTTTCATGCGAACGAGATCCACGACGCCCTTGAACCCTTCCTCCGCACCAATGGGCAGTTGAAGGGGCACCGCGTTCCCCCCGAGCCGTTCCCGGATCTGGTTGACGACGCGCAGGAAATTGGCGCCAGCTCGATCCATCTTGTTGATGAAAGCAATACGCGGCACGCCGTACTTGTTGGCTTGCCGCCAGACTGTCTCGGATTGCGGCTCGACACCGCCGACGGCGCAAAACACTGCTACGGCGCCGTCTAGAACGCGCAGGGACCGCTCCACCTCGATGGTGAAATCCACGTGCCCGGGCGTATCGATGATGTTGATCCGATGCTCCGGGAATTGGTGGTCCATGCCCGACCAGAAGCACGTTGTCGCAGCCGAGGTGATCGTGATGCCGCGCTCCTGCTCTTGTTCCATCCAGTCCATGACGGCAGCGCCGTCATGGACTTCCCCAATTTTGTGGGAGACGCCGGTGTAGAAAAGAATTCGCTCCGTCGTCGTGGTCTTGCCGGCATCAATGTGCGCCATGATGCCGATGTTCCGGTACCGCCCGATGGGTGTCTTGCGAGCCACTGCGTTGATCCTCTGCCTACCACCTGTAGTGCGCGAATGCTTTGTTTGCCTCGGCCATACGGTGGGTGTCCTCGCGCCTCTTCACAGCCGTTCCACGGCTTTCCGAGGCGTCCATCAACTCCCCTGCCAAACGTTGAGCCATAGATTTCTCGCCGCGCTTTCTCGCGGCGTCGATGAGCCAGCGCATTGCGAGTGCCGTGCGGCGAACCTGGCGCACTTCCACGGGCACTTGGTAGGTGGCCCCGCCCACTCGTCGAGACTTCACCTCGACCACCGGCTGGACGTTCTCCAGAGCCTGCTCCAGAACGCCGAGCGGTTCGCCCCTACCGCGGCTGGATATGGTGTCGAGCGCACCATAAATGATTCGTTCAGCTACGGACTTTTTCCCGTCTTTCATCAGCATGTTGACGAATTTCGCCAGCATTTCGCTGTTGAACTTCGGGTCGGGCAGAATGGTTCGCTTCGGAACCTCTCGTCTTCTCGGCATTGGTTTGACCTACGTTGTGTACCTGGGGTCGGCAAATTGTGCCTGGCGTCTCAGGACTTCGGGCGCTTGGCGCCATATTTGGAACGCCCTTGGCGCCGGTTGTTTACCCCTGCAGTATCGAGCGAGCCACGAACCGTATGATAGCGAACTCCGGGAAGGTCCTTTACCCGCCCGCCTCGAATCAGTACGACGGAGTGCTCCTGAAGGTTGTGGCCTTCTCCGCCTATGTAGCTGGTGACCTCGAAGCCGTTGGTCAGTCGCACGCGCGCCACTTTCCTTAGAGCCGAATTGGGCTTTTTCGGCGTCGTGGTGTAGACCCGAGTGCATACGCCCCTCTTCTGCGGACATGACTGAAGGGCAGGGACATTCGACTCCGCCTGCTTGCGCCGTCGGGGCTTGCGCACCAATTGATTGATCGTTGCCATCCGCTGCGTTCTCCAGCTTTCGCGCGATGTGAGGTCTGCGGTTTCCCCGCAAAAGGAAGGCGCGGGATTGTAGGTAGCCGCCAGTACAGTGTCAAGCAAGCGTCTGTCGCCCTGTCTGACCAGGGATGGCATTCGGCTCGACGATCAGGGGCAAGAGAGGGAACCGCACGGTTGTCACCGTGCGGTTCGCGTTCACTCGGATCGGCGCATGGTTGCGAAACCGGCCGACCCGGCTACTGCGTCTGCGGCGGTGTCAACTCCCCCTCGCTCGCAGGCTGATCTGCCGTCTCCTCGGCGAGCACCGCCTGAATCTCTGAGGCCATGACGTCCTCCGTCGCGAGACGTGCGCTGCGAAGCTGCTTGTGGTGCGCCATGCCGGTTCCGGCGGGAACCAAGCGCCCCACGATGACATTTTCCTTAAGACCTCTGAGATCGTCCCTGGCGCCCTTTGTGGCCGCCTCGGTGAGAACTCGAGTCGTTTCCTGGAACGACGCAGCGGAAATGAACGACTCGGTCGAAAGCGAAGCCTTGGTGATGCCGAGAAGCAGTATCTGGTATGTCGCCGGGGATTGCTCCTTCGGATCCAGTCGGTCATTCTCTTCCAGCACTCGCGCGCCGTCCACCTGTTCTCCCTTGATGAACCGGGTATCGCCAGGATCCACAATCTCCACTTTCTTCAGCATCTGGCGAATGATCACTTCGATGTGCTTGTCGTTGATGCGCACGCCCTGCAGGCGATAGACATCTTGAATCTCTTTCACCAAGTAGTCGGCTAGACTTGCAACGCCCAGTAGACGAAGGATGTCGTGGGGATTCGGCTCACCGTCAACGACCGTCTCGCCGCGTTCCACATGCTCGCCTTCGAAAACCGTCACCTGTCGCCACTTCGGAATCAAGTCTTCGTGCTCGACCCCGTCTTGATCGGTGATGACGAGCCGCTGCTTGCCCTTGGTCTCCTTGCCGAATCGGACGGTCCCGGAATACTCGGCCAGCACGGCGGGGTCCTTGGGTTTACGCGCCTCGAACAATTCGGCGACGCGCGGCAGACCACCGGTAATGTCACGCGTCTTGGACGATTCCTGCGGAATTCGCGCGAGTACATCGCCAACCTCCACGTCCGATCCGTCCTGGACGTTGACGATGGCACCCGGCGGCAACACGTACTGAGCGGGGATCTCTGTGCCGGCTAGGCAGAGATCGTTTCCGTCCGGGTCGATCAACCTGATCATCGGTCGCAGGTCCTTGCCGGCCGCCCCCCGCTGTTTCGCATCGGTGACCACCAGACTGCTGATGCCGGTCATCTCGTCCACAGTACGCTGCACCGTGACACCGTCGACGAGATCCTTGACCCGCACTTGCCCTGCCACCTCAGTAATGATGGGGTGGGTGTGCGGATCCCAGTTCGCAACGATCTCGCCTGGCTCCACGGGGGATTCATCGTGGACATTCAGCTCCGCGCCGTAGGGAACCTTATACCGCTCGCGCTCTCGACCCACGTCGTCGAGCACCGTGACCTCGCCTGAGCGTGACACGGCCACCAGCTTGCCGTCCCGGTTCTGGACCGTCTTCATGTTCTGGAGCCGAAGCACACCTTTTGACTTCACCTGGACGTTGCTGACGGCAGCTGCACGCGAGGCAGCGCCCCCAATGTGAAAAGTCCGCATGGTCAGCTGAGTGCCAGGCTCGCCGATGCTCTGTGCCGCAATGACACCGACCGATTCGCCAATGTTGGCCCGGTGACCCCTCGCGAGATCGCGACCGTAGCAAGACCGGCAGACACCGTAGCGGGTGTCGCAGGTGATGGCCGAGCGCACCTTCAAGTGGTCGATTCCGTGCTCGTCGAGCACGGCAACCCAATGCTCGTCGAGGAATGTCCCTGCAGGCACCAGCGGCTCGTCCCCGCTTGGAACATATACGGCTTCCGCCGTAACACGACCCAATACGCGTTCGCGCAGAGGCTCGACGACGTCGCCGCCCTCCACGATCGGCGTCATCTCCAGGCCGTTTGACGTTCCGCAATCCTCGTCCGTCACCACCAGGTCCTGGGCGACATCCACGAGTCGGCGCGTGAGATAGCCAGAATTCGCCGTCTTCAGTGCCGTATCCGCCAAACCCTTGCGTGCACCGTGGGTCGAAATGAAGTACTGGAGAACGTCGAGTCCCTCCCGAAAATTTGCCGTAATCGGCGTCTCGATGATGGAGCCATCCGGCTTGGCCATCAGGCCGCGCATTCCGGCAAGCTGCCGAATCTGCGCGGCAGAGCCACGTGCCCCGGAATCCGCCATCATGAAGACCGAATTGAAGGAATCCTGCTTGGTTTTCTTGCCGTCTCGATCGGTCACGTCTTCCTTGCCGAGTTTCGCCATCATGGCCTCGGCAACTTGCTCGTTGGTGCGCGACCAGATGTCGACAACCTTGTTGTACCGCTCACCGTTGGTGATGAGACCCGAGCTGTATTGGTCCTGGATCTCCTTGATCTCATGCTCGGCCTCGACCAGGATCGGGCCCTTCTGCTCGGGGATGACAAGGTCCTCGAACCCGATGGAGGCCCCTGAACGGGTGGCGTAATGAAATCCGGCGTACATGAGCTGGTCTGCAAAGACCACCGTCTCTTTCAAACCGACCCGGCGGTAACATCCGTTGATCAATCTCGAGATCGCCTTCTTGTTGAGGACCTGATTGATCAGGTCAAAGGGCAACCCCTTGGGCAACAATTCCGATAACAACGCGCGTCCGACCGTCGTCTCCACACGCCGAGTGACGGTGCGCGGATCGGTGTCATCCTCTTCGACGATTTCGCTGATCCGAAGCTTGATCCGCGCATGCAACTCAGCATTTCGATTTTCGTACGCCCGGTGCACTTCGGACACATCGCCGAACATCATACCTTCGCCGCGGGCGTTGATGCGTTCCCGCGTGATGTAGTACAGCCCGAGAACGACATCCTGTGAGGGAACGATGATGGGCTCGCCATTTGCCGGTGAGAGCACGTTGTTGGTCGACATCATCAAGGCTCGTGCCTCGAGTTGCGCCTCGATCGACAGCGGCACGTGAACCGCCATCTGGTCACCGTCGAAATCAGCATTGAACGCTGTGCACACCAGCGGATGGAGCTGGATGGCTTTGCCCTCGATCAAAACGGGCTCAAAGGCTTGAATGCCGAGACGGTGGAGCGTCGGAGCACGATTGAGCAATACCGGATGCTCGCGGATGACCTCCTCCAGGAAGTCCCAGACTTCCGCCGCCTCACGTTCCACCATCTTCTTCGCTGCCTTGATGGTGGTGGCCAGCCCACGCAACTGCAACTTACTGAAGATGAAAGGTTTGAATAACTCGAGGGCCATCTTCTTGGGAAGCCCGCACTGGTGCAGCCGAAGCGTCGGTCCGACGACGATCACGGATCGTCCGGAATAATCGACCCGTTTGCCCAGCAGATTCTGTCGAAATCGTCCTTGCTTTCCCTTGATCATGTCAGCAAGGGACTTCAACGGGCGCTTGTTCGTTCCGGTTATCGCGCGTCCGCGGCGGCCATTGTCGAGCAGGGAATCCACCGCTTCCTGCAGCATTCGCTTCTCGTTGCGGACGATGATATCTGGCGCGTTGAGCTCGAGCAGGCGCTTGAGGCGATTGTTGCGATTGATCACACGTCGGTACAGGTCGTTCAAGTCCGACGTGGCAAATCGGCCGCCATCCAACGGAACGAGTGGACGGAGATCGGGCGGAAGCACCGGCAACACTGTGAGCACCATCCACTCGGGCAGGTTCCCCGACTCGATGAAGGACTCGACGAGTTTGAGTCGTTTCGACAGGCGTTTGTTTTTCGATTCCGAGGTGGATTCGGCCAATTCTTCCCGCAGGTCGGCGGCGATGCGCTGCAAGTCCATCGAGGCGAGCAGCTCATGGACCGCTTCTGCACCCATGCGAGCGTCGAAGTCATCGCCGTACTGCTCGATGGAATCCAGATACTGCTCATCGGACAAGAGCTGCCCGCGCTCGAGCGGAGTCAAACCAGGATCAATGACGACAAAGCCCTCAAAATACAGCACTCGCTCGATGTCACGGAGCGGCATATCCAGCAACATCCCGATGCGCGATGGCAAAGATCGCAAGAACCAGATATGCGCGACAGGGCTGGCAAGCTCAATGTGGGCCATTCGCTCCCGCCTTACCTTGGCGAGAGTGACCTCGACACCACATTTCTCACATACGACCCCGCGATGCTTCAAACGCTTGTATTTGCCGCAGAGGCATTCGTAGTCCTTCACGGGTCCAAAAATCTTCGCGCAAAACAACCCGTCCCGTTCCGGCTTGAACGTGCGGTAGTTGATAGTCTCGGGCTTTTTTACCTCACCAAAGGACCATGAACGGATCATGTCGGGCGACGACAATCCAATGCGTATCGCATCGAAATCTTCGACGTTCGCCTGCTTCTTGTAGAGATTAAGTAGGTCTTTCATTTGGCTACTCGCTGCTCCCAGATCGTTGATGCACGTTCAGAACGCCAACGTGACGATCCGTCAGTCCTGTTCAAGTTCTATATTGATGGCCAGTGACCGGATCTCCTTCACCAGAACATTGAACGATTCCGGCATGCCTGCCTCCATGCGGTGGTCACCATCGACGATATTCTTGTACATCTTGGTGCGGCCATTTACGTCGTCAGATTTGACGGTCAGCATCTCCTGCAACGTGTACGCTGCCCCGTAGGCTTCCAGGGCCCACACTTCCATCTCGCCGAATCGTTGGCCACCAAACTGGGCCTTGCCCCCCAGTGGCTGCTGGGTAACCAAGCTGTACGGGCCAGTCGATCGGGCGTGCATCTTGTCATCGACGAGGTGTTTGAGCTTGAGCATGTACATGTACCCAACCGTCACAGGACGATCACACGACTCTCCAGTCCGGCCGTCGAACAGCACTGTTTGCCCGTCCTCCGGCAGCCCGGCGAGTCTCAGCATGCTCTTCAGTTCGTGTTCCGCAGCCCCATCGAATACCGGCGTCGCCATCGGCACGCCGGATCGCAGGTTCCCACACAGCGATTCGATTTCGGCATCGGAGAAGACCTCCAGTTCCAACTGCGGGCGGTCGCCCATGTTGTAGATCTTCTCGAGGAACTTGCGTAGCGCGCCGACTTTCTGCTGCTGGTCGAGCATTTCACCGAGTCTCAGGCCGAGCCCCTTCGCAGCCCAGCCCAGGTGCGTCTCGAGAACCTGCCCGACGTTCATACGCGATGGAACGCCCAAGGGATTGAGCACGATGTCCACCGGCGTCCCGTCTTCCATGTACGGCATATCCTCGATTGGGACGATGGTCGAGATCACGCCTTTGTTTCCATGCCGCCCGGCCATCTTGTCGCCAGGTTGGACCCGCCGTTTGACCGCCAAATACACCTTCACCATCTTGAGCACGCCCGGAGCGAGGTCATCGCCTTGGGCGAGTTTGCGTCGTTTGACGTCGAAGCGTTCCTCGAACTCGGTGCGCATGCGCTGCATCCGTTCGAGCGTCTTCTCGAGCTGGATGTTCAGCCCTTCGTCTTCGAGTCGAATATCGAACCAACGGTCACGAGCCAGTGCGGCGAGGTTGGCCTCGTTGATCTCCTTTCCGGAACCGATTCCTTCCGGGCCTGCGACAGCCACCTGACCGACGAGCATTTTCTCGATGCGCTGGAAAACATCGTCCTCCAGAATTCGCTGCTGATCGTTGAGATCTTTCCGCACGCGGGCCAGCTCGGCCCGCTCGATCGACTGGGCTCGTGCGTCTTTTGCGACACCGTCGCGGGTGAAGACACGCACGTCTATGACGGTACCGTCCATCCCCGACGGAACGCGCAGCGAGGTGTCCTTCACGTCCGATGCCTTTTCGCCGAAGATCGCCCGCAGGAGCTTTTCCTCCGGAGTAAGCTGAGTTTCCCCTTTCGGCGTCACCTTGCCGACCAGGATGTCGCCGGACTTGACCTCGGCGCCGATGTAAACGATCCCAGACTCGTCGAGCTTTGCCAGCGCGCTCTCGCCCACGTTCGGAATGTCGGAGGTGATTTCCTCGGGCCCGAGCTTGGTATCCCGGGCAACACAGGTCAGTTCTTCGATATGAATCGTCGTGAATCGGTCTTCCTGGACCACACGTTCGGAAATGAGAATTGAATCCTCGAAGTTGTAGCCATTCCACGGCATGAATGCGACCAGCAGGTTCTGGCCGAGCGCCAGCTCGCCCAAATCGGTGCTGGGCCCATCGCCGAGCACGTCTCCGCGCTGGACGACGTCGCCCGGGTTGACGAGCGGCCGCTGGTTGATGCACGTGTTTTGATTCGAGCGGGTGTACTTCGTCAGATTGTAGATGTCGACGCCCGGTTCGCCCGCCTGCGTTTCGTCGTCGTTGATCCGCACCACCATGCGCCCCGCATCGACCGATTCGACCACGCCCCCGCGGCGCGCTACGACGGCCACGCCCGAATCAATCGCTACCGTCCGTTCCATTCCAGTGCCGACGAGCGGCTTCTCGGCACGCAGGGTGGGGACGGCCTGCCGCTGCATGTTCGAGCCCATGAGTGCGCGGTTGGCGTCGTCGTGCTCGAGGAACGGAATCAGCGACGCAGCTACCGAGACGATTTGACGGGGCGAGACGTCAATGTAATTGATATCGGAGGGTGAACCCAGCGTGAACTCGTTCTGGTGCCGACACGACACGAGCTCGTCCACGAGCTGGCCATTCTCGTCCAGCGTTGCGTTCGCCTGCGCGATGACGTACTTGCCTTCTTCGATCGCGGACAGATATTCGATATCGTCCGTAACATGGGCGTCGACGACCTTGCGGTAGGGGGTTTCCAGAAACCCGAAGCGATTCGTTCGGGCGTAGACTGCCATCGAGTTGATCAACCCGATGTTCGGCCCTTCCGGTGTTTCGATCGGGCACACCCGCCCGTAATGTGTGGGGTGAACATCTCGCACCTCGAATCCAGCACGTTCTCGTGTCAGCCCCCCTGGGCCGAGCGCCGACACGCGGCGTTTGTGAGTAACCTCGGATAGGGGATTGTTCTGATCCATGAACTGGGAAAGCTGACTCGAGCCGAAAAACTCCTTCACGGCTGCGGCCACCGGCTTGGCATTGATCAGATCTTGGGGCGTCAGATTCTCCGATTCTGCCAAGCTGAGGCGCTCTTTGACGGCACGCTCGACACGCACGAGGCCCACGCGGAATACATTCTCCGCCATTTCGCCGACACTGCGAATTCGCCGATTTCCCAGGTGATCGATGTCGTCGACGGTTCCGTTTCCGTTGCGGATGTCGATCAAAACCTTCATGACGTCGGTGATGTCCTCGTTCGAGAGAACTCCGGAGCCCTCCTCGACGTCACGACCCACGCGGCGATTGAATTTCATTCGACCGACCGCGGAAAGGTCATACCGGTCGGCGCTGAAAAACAAATTATTGAACAGCGTCTGGGCGGCTTCTTTGGTTGGCGGCTCACCCGGTCGCATCATGCGATAGATCTCCACCTGCGCTTCCAACTGGCTGGTCGCCGGGTCTAGTCGCAGGGTGTTGGAGATGTACGCACCACGGTCGACTTCGTTCACGTAGATTGTGCGAAACTCCCGACACCCCGCGTCGTAGATCTTCTCCAACGCCTCGGCAGATAATTCGTCGTTCGCGCGCGCAACGACCTCGGCGGTCGCCTTGTCGACAACGTCATGGGCAATGATCTTCCCGACAAGATAGTCGGTGGGTACGTCGAGCGTCTCGATACTCGCCTTGGCAAGGTCTCTGATATGCTTCGCCGTAATACGCCTGCCGGCTTCGACGATCACCTGATCGCCAGCCTTGATATCGAACCCGGCGGTCTCGCCGCGCAGTCGCTCAGGCACCAGATCCAGCTGCAGATTGTCCGCTGACGAGAATCTGAACGTGTTGGTCTCGAAGAACATGTCGAGAATCTGCTCCGTTTCGTACCCCAGGGCGCGAAGGAGGATCGTTACCGGCAGCTTGCGTCGCCTATCGATTCGACAAAACAACGAGTCCTTTGGATCGAATTCGAAATCGAGCCATGAACCACGGTACGGTATGACACGTGCGGAATAGAGGATTTTGCCCGAAGAATGCGTCTTGCCCTTGTCGTGATCGAAGAACACTCCGGGAGACCGATGCAGTTGCGATACGATCACCCTTTCCGTACCGTTGATGATGAATGTCCCGGTCTCGGTCATGAGCGGAAGCTCGCCCATGTACACTTCGTGTTCCTTTATCTCCTTCACCACCTTGGAACCCGCTCCGGCCTCCTTGTCGAAAATGACCAACCGAAGTTTTACGCGAAGCGGGGCCGCAAACGTGACGCCTCTGAGCTGGCACTCGCGGACATCGAATGCCGGTTCGCCCAGTCGGTATGTCACATACTCCAATTGCGCGTTGCCAGAGTAGCTGACAATCGGGAAAACTGTCTGGAATGCCGAGTGCAGTCCCCTGTCGGACCGCGCTTCGGGCTCGGTGTCAGCTTGAAGAAACGCCCTGTAGGACTCCAACTGCGTAGCCAAGAGATACGGTACGTCTAACACAGTGGGCAATTTGCCGAAATCCTTTCGGACACGTTTCTTCTCTGTGAAGCTATAACCCATCGCTATTCCTCGCAACGACTCGCGTTCACGGCGGGATTACTTCCGCACAATGCGAACCACAGTGTTCGGCAAAACGGGGGCGCAACGCCCATCGCTGCCGAGATAGGGGAAAGGCCACTGAACAAGTGTCCAGCGGCCGTATCGACCCGAAGCGGGCGGCCTGCCGCCCGCGTTAGATTTGGTGTGGCGACCTTACTTGACCTCGACGCTGGCACCGGCCTCTTCAAGCTGCTTCTTGATGGTTTCAGCCTCTTCCTTATTCACACCTTCCTTGATGTTGGCAGGTGCGCCTTCCACCATGTCCTTTGCCTCCTTCAGGCCCAGTCCAGTGAGGGCACGTACGACCTTGATCACGGACACCTTGTTGGCCCCGAACGAGGTCATCACCACATCGAACTCGGTCTTCTCCTCGGCAGCGGCTTCCGCAGCACCGGCACCGGCCGCCGGCGCCGCAGCTACGGCGGCAGCCGCCGATACTCCGAACTTCTCTTCCATCGCGGAAATCAGATCCACGACTTCCAGAACAGTCATGTTGGAAATGGCATCCAGGATTTCGTCTTTGCTGACAGCCATTCTCGTGTCTCCTGAGTTGAGTAAACTTGAAATTGACGGCGTTGTGCTCAGGCGTCCGCTTTCTGTTGCCGGATAGCCTCGATCGTGCGAACCAATTTGCCGGGCACTTCGTTCATTGTCCGAGCCAGTTTCGCGATCGGTGCTTGCACGGTCGCCATGAGAAGGCTGATAGCCTGCTCACGGGTCGGCATGCTCGCCAGTCGCTCGAGATCGGAAGTGGGCAACAATTGCCCACCAAACGACACGAGACGTGTCTCGAGCTTGTCGGTGTGTTTGGCATAGTCCCTAATGACGCGAGCTGCCGCTCCCGGCTCGTCCATCGAGAACGCAAGCATTAGGGGCCCTACCAGCCCCTCCTGCAGGCACTCGAACTCAGTGCCCTCGATCGCTCGCCGGGCTAGCGTGTTCTTGACCACACGCATGTAGACGCCACTCGCGCGCGCCTTGGCACGAAGCTCCGTCATTTGCTCTACCGACAGGCCCCGGTAATCGGCGGCGACAGCGGAAAGCGCTCGCCCCGCCACGTCGGCAACTTCCGTCACGACGGCCTTCTTCTGGTCCAGATTTAGACTCATAGAACTTGCTTCCTCGGGACCGGCCCGGTACTGATGACCTCCGCGGTCAAGAGCGCCCAAGTCGGTCGCGTTGAGGGTAGATCAACGATCGGCGTTGGCCGACCTCCCTACGGCTGTATCCCAGGAGTACCGATTGTTCCTCAAGGGTTGAGCCGTCTGCGCTGGCAACCACACCCAACGGTGCGGAATTAAGCAAACCCGATGCACCAGCGGTCTCTGACGACTGCCATTGGTCTGGCAGACCCAAAGTACGATCGACGACGAACTGGAGTTCGCCGCCCTAGTTAACGCGCGCCCAAACTCGCCATGTCCACGGACAGGCCAGGCCCCATGGTCGTAGATACGGTGATCTTGTGCATGTACTGTCCCTTGGCTGCGGCTGGCTTTGCCTTGTTCAAATCCGCAAGCAACGCACGCAGGTTTTCGAGCAACGCATCGTTGTCGAAATCCACCTTGCCAATGCTGCAGTGAATAATGCCTGCCTTGTCGGTGCGGTAGCGTACTTGCCCCGCTTTCGCGTTCTTGACCGCGGTTGCGACATCGGGCGTGACGGTGCCCACTTTTGGATTCGGCATGAGGCCACGCGGCCCGAGAATTTGTCCCAGTTGTCCCACTACGCGCATGGCGTCTGGCGTCGCAATGACCACATCGAAGTTCAGGTTTCCTGCCTTCACCTCTTGGGCCAGATCCTCGAGGCCAACAATGTCAGCACCGGCCTCGGTGGCAGTATCGACATTTGCGCCCTGAGTAAACACGGCCACCCGCACCGCCTTGCCGGTTCCGTTCGGCAACACGGTAGCGCCACGCACGACCTGGTCGGACTTGCGTGGATCAACGCCAAGATTCACCGCAACTTCGACAGACTCCTTGAATTTGGCCTTTGCCAGCTCGCGCAGCAGCGACAACGCCTCTTCGATTGCGTAAATCTTGCCGGGTTCGACTCGCTCGCGAATTTCACGTTGCCGCTTCGTAAGCTTTGCCATCGTCAGAGCCCCTCCACGTCCAGTCCCATAGATCGGGCGGATCCTGCAATCGTACGCACCGCGGCGTCCATGTCAGCGGCGGTGAGGTCGGGCATCTTCTGGGTTGCAATTTCCTCCAATTGAGCGCGATTCACCTTGCCGACCTTGCTCGAGTTCGGCGTGCCGCTCCCTTTCGGGACTCCGGCAGCCTTCATCAACAGCACTGCCGCCGGCGGTGTTTTCATGATGAAGGTAAAGCTGCGGTCGCTGTAAACAGTTATGACGACCGGAATCGGTAGGCCAGGCTCCACGCTCTGAGTTTGCGCATTGAACGCCTTGCAAAACTCCATAATATTTACGCCGTGCTGCCCCAGCGCGGGTCCCACCGGGGGACTGGGGTTCGCCTTCCCAGCGGGAATTTGCAGCTTGATGTAGGACTTAACCTTCTTTGCCATGTCTGTATCCTAGTGGGTGCTGACGCCTCGCGGCTCCCCAATCATTTCAATGAATTTTTCGAGATCCAAACGGCCGCTTGCAGCAGTCACGCTTTTTCCACCTGGGCAAATTCCAATTCGACGGGTGTGGACCGCCCGAAGATCAACACGGCAACTCTCAGCCGGTTTTTCTCGTAGTTCACCTCTTCCACGACGCCATTGAAATCGTTGAATGGCCCGTCGGTCACACGCACCACTTCGCCGGGTTCGTAGAGTACTTTTGGGCGGGGTTTGTCCACGCCCTCTTGGATGCGGTGTAGGATCGATTCCGCTTCGGCATCGGAAATTGGAGCGGGCCGATCGCTGGAACCGCCGATGAATCCCATGACCCGCGGGCACCCTTTCACAAGGTGCCAAGTGTCCTCGTCCATCTCCATCTGCACGAGCACGTAGCCGGGGAAGAATTTGCGCTCGCTGCGCCGGCGCTGGCCGTCGCGCATTTCCACCACTTCCTCAGTCGGGACCAAAATCTGACCAAACTTCTCGCGAAGGTCCATCCGTGCAATACGGTCTTCCAGTGCCTTCTTGACCTGGTGTTCAAAACCGGAATACGCATGCACTACGTACCAACGCATTGACATCTACGGAGCCTCTCAGCTAGTAAGAAATCGCACAATCCAAAGCAGGAGACTGTCCACTAACCAAAGGAGGAGTCCGAGGATGGTCACCATCGCGAACACGGCAAGGGTAGTTTGCACCGTTTCAGTTCGAGTCGGCCAATCGACCTTCCGCAATTCACCACGCGCGTCCTGACCGAACCGCCAGACTTCCCGCCCTTTCGCAGTCGTCAGGGCAATGCCCGCGGCGATTCCAATGGCGACCAGCAAGCCGATCACGCGTATGAGCAGCGACTCACCCGGGAAATAGTAGAATCCCCCGAGCGCAACGAGAACGATGGTGGCGGCACCAAGCAGCTTGACGACGTCCAGCTTGCTCTGTCCCTGGGCTTCAGTATTGAGACTCATACCCCAGCCTCGGTGGCTTAGGCCTGCAA
>JBFGYN010000012.1:0-20513 GCA_041587415.1 Candidatus Competibacterales bacterium
ACCGCCAGGGCCGGGGTAGGCCTTTGGCGGCGGTACACTTTGTACGCCAGAACTGAGCCGCTAAACTGGACATAAACTTATACCGATCAACCACCTGCGAACTAGCCGAAGGCCGTCCTGGTGAAATATCCGGGCTAACCCGGATACTTCACCAGGACGCTCTAATTTCGGCAATTACGTCAAGGAAAACAGTGTTCGTGCGTATTGTTGCCATTGACACTCCGTCACCGGGGGCGCTATCCGGTTCTTCGCGGGTTATGGCCGCCCATCTCGCGCGATCGCACGGCAAGTCGATGTCTCGCATCGACTTTCGCACGATCACACAAGCTGATTCGGCCAGTCCTCCGCGAATATTCCGCATCCGGATGCAAGCTCCGGGCTAATCGGTCACCTTGCCGATTCCAGACCGGTGGCGAAGGCGCGAGGGCCGCCGAGCAGGTACCTTGGAGATTCTGGCCCGGCGTTGAGCAGCAGATCGAGGGCGGTGACGCCGTGTTCGAACGGCGGATGGATCTGCGGGTACTCGGGATACCCGCCGTAGTCCATCCACTGCACCTGGATGCCGCTGGCAAGAAACAGATTCTCGTCCAGATAACCCCGCGCCGCCGGGCCACTCAGATAGACATTGGCGTCGAGTGTCCGACAGAGTCCGAGCAGGCGCTCGCTCTTGCCACCCACCAGTTCGTAGTCCATGGACCAGGTAATGCGCGTATCGATGCCCAGCATGCCGCAAATGGCTCTGATGAACAGGTGGTTGACGTCGCTCAATCGATCGAGTTTGCCTGCCTGGACGTAAAGTGCCTCCAGGCGATCACGGTAGTCGCGGAAATGCGGTGCCTTCGAGTAGTTGTGCGTCAGTGATTTCCAGTGCTTCTCCGGCCAGCTTCGGTCGGACACTTCCGTGTCTTTAATCTTCTGCTCGAACCTGCCCTTCACCTCTACCGGGATCGTCAGCCACTGCAAGCCGTTCCGGGTTTTGATTCGGTTCCGGTTTCGCCAGTCCCGACGCGTGTATTGCATGTCGTCGTAGAGCACGAACTCGTCGGCACGCTGGAGCAGATCGAAATAGCCTTTCCAGGGAATGTAATTGGATTGGACGATGGCGACCGTCGTCACGGGGACCAACTCTCTTCCGCGAGAATCGACAGCAAATAATCGCCGTAACCGCTGTTCCGGAGCGGTGCCGCCAGTTCCTCCAGCTGTGCGGCGCCGATGAACCCCTTCCGATACGCCACCTCTTCCGGACAGGCAATCTTCATGGCCTGTCTGCGTTCGATGGTTTCGATGAAGGTTGCCGCCTCGATCAGCGATTCGTGGGTGCCGGTGTCGAGCCAGACCATGCCGCGTCCGAACACTCTGACATTGAGCCGACCCTGATTCAGGTAACGGCGATTGATATCGGTGATTTCCAGCTCGCCGCGCGGAGACGGGCGCAGTTCCCGCGCAATGTCGACCACTTGGTTGTCGTAGAAATAGAGCCCGGTGACGGCGTAGTGCGATTTCGGGTGCGCGGGCTTCTCCTCGAGGCCGATGGCATGTCCGTCGCGGCTGAACTGGACAACGCCGTAGCGCTCCGGGTCCTTGACCGGGTAGCCGAAAATAGTCGCTCCGGCTTGCAAGCGAGCGGCATCGGAGACCATGGTTTGTAGAGAATTGCCGTAGAAGATGTTGTCACCCAGAATGAGCGAGCAGCTGTCGCCGCCAATGAAGGAGCTCCCGATCAGGAAGGCTTGGGGAACACCGTCGGGCGTTGGCTGGGTCGCATAGCTCAGGGACAGCCCCCACTGGCTGCCGTCCCCCAGCAATCGCTCGAAATGGGGCAGGTCCTGGGGTGTGGAGATGATGAGAATGTCGCGTATGTCGGCAAGCATGAGTGTGCTCAGCGGGTAGTAGATCATCGGCTTGTCGTAGACCGGTAACAGCTGCTTCGATACCACCTGAGTTACCGGGTACAATCGGGACCCGGTCCCGCCGGCGAGCACGATGCCTTTCATGAGGCCGCCTTCCCCAAGCCGAGTCGCTGGCGCTGGTACACGGCGCGTTGCACGTCTTTGCACCAGTCGCGATGCGCCAAATACCAGGCCACGGTCTTTCGTAGCCCGCTATCGAATGTTTCCCTTGGGCACCAGCCCAACTCCCGCCGCACCTTGCCGGCGTCGATGGCGTAGCGCTTGTCGTGGCCCGGCCGATCGTCCACGTATTCAATCAGTGAAGCGTGCGGCCTGTGCGGCGATTCGCTGAGCATATCGTCGAGTAGCTCACAGATTCGCTGCACGACCTGCAGATTCGTGAGCTCGCTGTTGCCGCCCACGTTGTACGTCTCGCCCGGGACTCCGCTGTTCACAATCGTTGTCAGGGCTTCGGCGTGGTCCTCGACGAAAAGCCAATCGCGCACGTTGTCACCGGTACCGTAGATCGGCAGAGACAGGCCATCGACCGCATTGAGAATCATCAGCGGGACCAGTTTCTCCGGAAATTGATACGGGCCGTAGTTGTTGGAGCAATTGCTGACGATCACGGGCAGTCCATAGGTTCGTCGCCATGATCGAGCCAAATGATCGGATGCCGCCTTGCTGGCCGCATAAGGCGAATTGGGCCGGTAGGAGCTGGATTCCGAAAATCGGCCGGTTTCTCCGAGACTTCCGTAGACCTCGTCCGTGGAGACATGGTGGAAACGAAACCCGGCGCGGTCTGAATCCGGCAATTCGCGCCAATAGTCTCGTGCCGTTTCCAGTAGGCAATAGGTCCCGACAATGTTCGTCTCGACAAACGCAGCCGGCCCGTCGATGGAGCGGTCCACGTGGGACTCGGCGGCCAGATGCATTACGGCATCAGGCTGGAATTCGGCGAACAGCCGGGTCATTCTCGCCCGGTTACCTATGTCTGCGCACTCGAAGCGGTATCGACTGTCCGTTTCGACTTCCGCTACGCTCGACAGGTTTCCGGCGTAGGTCAGCTTATCGACATTGAGCACTTTTGAATCGCTCGCGCGGATGAGCCGCCGCACGACCGCCGACCCAATGAAGCCGGCGCCGCCTGTGACGAGAACTCTCTGGCTGCTTGTGTGCAATGTCGGGTAAGTCGCCTGTGTGTGGGCGAATACTATGCAACGCCTGACCATATGTCATTCGGATTCGCTTCTGTACAATTCCGATTTCGCTGCCTGCTCGGTATTGGGATGATCCGCGCAATGTCGCCTGAGATGTTTCGAAACGGGGCTCTGGATTCGGCCCTGGATCGGGTCCGCGGGGGGCGAGATTGAGCGTCCTGCGTGTCGCGTGCACTCTGTTGCTGTCGGCAAGTTGTCTGTCTCGGCCATGCGCCGGAGATCTTGCTGCGCGGGTAGGCCCGTGAACCCGCTGGAGCCGACTGGTCGACGGAAGGGATCGGTTCCACCGACCAGGCCGGCGCCGAGATCCATCCTGCCAGCATCGGTTGGTGGTGCATTCTGGTTACGGCTCTCGGGTTTGATCCTTTTGGCGTGCATTTCGTCAGGTGCTTCTTCGCACGGGGAGGTACATGAGCGTATCGCGGAAGTGACCGCGCTCATCCAAGAATATCCGGCGGATGCTCGGTTGTACTTGCAGCGCGCGGAACTGCATCGTCTGGACCGCAATTGGGATGATGCCCTGGGGGACTACGGGACAGCCAGACGACTCTCACCCGGACTCCAGGTGTTGAGCTTCCATGAAGGTCGCACGTGGCTGGACGCCGGAAAGCCGCTGAAAGCGAAGCCGCTTCTGGATCAGTTCCTCGCCATTGAGCCCGGACATACCGGTGCATTGCTCGTGCGGTCACGCATTCTGGCCGAGATCGGTTACCCTGTTGCCGCGGCGGAAGATCTTCGCGAAGCTTTGTCGCAAATGCGTTCACCCTCCCCGGACGTGTATCTGGAGCGGGCGAGACTGTTGGCTTCGGCAGGCGGTCATCACGTGGACGAGAGCCTTCGGACCATTGAGGAGGGCATTTCCGAGCTCGGGCCGCTCGTTACACTGATTCAATTTGCGGTGGTGCTGGAAAGCGATCGAGGACGTCATCTCGAGGCACTGGATTACATGAATCGGCTGCCCTCTCGTGTTCGCCGGCAGCCCCACTGGCTCAAGCGTCGCGGCGACGCGTTGCACAACGCCGGACGGATAATGGACGCGCGGGACACCTACCGAGCCGCCTTGACCCAAATCGAGCGCTTGCCCAAGAGTCGACGGTACGTCAAGGTTATGGTCGAGCTGGAGAGTTCGCTCCGGGAACTGCTCGAATCGACGGGCACAATGGTGCATTGACGTTCGGTTGCGCGATGAAGGGTGGCCAGGCAATCTCCAGTCAAGACACCTGACAGAACCATCCTGGCTCTATCGGCGGCAAAGAAGTGAAAAAGCGTGGTTTCCACTTCTTTCCCGGTATCAACGTGTTGTCATGTCGACACCGGCGGCACATTCGCGTGCCCGCGGAAATTCCGGTTCGGCCGGCGTTCGCGTATCCATGGTCGATCGGGGTGACGGGGGACGCAGGGCGATATGTCATTCGGATTCGCTCCGGTACAATCCCGGGTCTGCGACTTCACACCACGACCCGAGCCCGCGACTTGACACAAATGATGCGTTGCCCTGGGCACATTTGCATCCGTGCCGGCGTTTCCCATCGACACCGTGTCGGCTCGGTCGCGGCGCCATGACGGAACTTCGGAGCTTCGCGCGGAAATTCGGCGTGGTCTTCAGCGGCACGATTGCGGGCCAAATCGTGCTGGTCCTGGCTGCGCCGATACTCACGCGCATTTACTCCCCGGCAGACCTGGGTGCGTTCGGGGTCTATGCATCGTTGCTTGGCGTGTTGACGGCAGCCGTGTCGCTTCGCTTCGAAATGGCGCTGCCGCTGCCCGAAGACGAGGCCGAGGTCGAGCGGTTGCTCGTGCTATGCATAGGACTCGTTTGCGTTGCAACGTCCATCGTAGCGTTGGCCGTCGCCGGGATCGCCTTGGGATACCCGGCGGCCGTCGAGCGCGTCGGTCTTGGTGCGTCCGTTTGGCTGCTGGCTCCAGGGGTGCTGGGGGCCGGTGCATACCAGGCACTGTCCATGTTTGCCGTCCGACGCCAGCAGTTCCGGGTGCTATCGATGTCGCGCCTGTCCAACGGTTCCATCACCGGCATCGCGCAAGTCGTGGCCGGTCTGGTGCATGCGGGGCCAATGTCGTTGGGAATTGGGCACATCGTTGGCCAAATCTCAGCCGCTGCCTGGTTGGCGTGGCAAGGGCTGATCGCACGGCGCAAGCCATTTGCGGCTTGGACGCTCACCCAGCTCTGGACGCTTGCCAGCCGGTACCGGCGTTTTCCGGCACTTCTGATGCCCGCGCACGTGCTCAATGCAGCTGGCGTGCATTCGGTTCCCGTCCTTTTGGCTCTGATCCACGGGCAGGGCATGGTCGGGCTCTATTTCCTGGGGCAACGTGCCGTTGGAACCCCGGCTGCGCTGGTGGCCCGTTCTCTGGGGGACGTGTTCATGGGGCAGGGTGCGCAATTGCTGCGCAACGATCCGGTCGCCTTCCGCAAACTTTTCCACCAAGTGTATGCCCGCCTGCTCATCTTGGCACTCCCACTGGTCGTTGCACTGGTGTTCGCGGCGCCGCCGCTGTTTGCCTGGATCTTTGGCGAAGAGTGGCGTGAAGCCGGTACCTTCGTTCAGCTTCTCGCCCCGGTGTTCCTGCTGGAGATTTCTCTAGATCCCATCGTTCGGTTCGCACTCTTGGAACGCCAGGATCTTGCCGTGCTTTGGGCGGGCGCCCGATTCGCGCTCATTTGCTCCGCCCTGGTGCTCTCCTGGCTGCTCGGGCTAGCGCCAACCGAGACCGTGATGACGCTCGCAGTGGTCATGTTCGCATCGTATCTGCACAAATGGTTTTTGTGGGAAAGGGCGATGCAACGATGTATCGCGCTGAGAGCCGAACCGGCAGGACGTGTGGCGGTATGAGCGCCAGCCCGGTATTCCTGCTCGCTTCGGAGCGCAGCGGCACGAACTTGCTGCGGCGTCGAATATCGGCGTTCCAGCGAGATTTGTGCGGCCCGCCGCCAATCCACATATTGAAGATCCTTTACGATGTGGCGCCTTACTACGGGGACCTCTCGGCCGACGACGCTTTTCGTGCCTTGGTCGGCGACGGGCTGCGTTTGTGCTACGAGCACTTCTCCCCGTGGGACGTGCGATTCGAGGTCCGACAGATCGAGCAAGCACATTGGGATCTGTTCGGGAAGCGACGCTCCGTGGTGGCCCTCATGCACACGCTCTATACCTGTTACGCCAGGGCCAAGGGTTGCGGCAGCTACCTCTGCAAGGACAACAATCTGTTCGACTACGGCCCGCAAATTTTGTGGGACATTCCCGATGCGGGCTTCATCTATCTCTATCGCGATCCCCGTGACTGTGTGGCGAGCCAGCTCGCCCGGCCCCGGCAAACGTCGTCCTCGGTTAGGCTGGCTGAGCTTTGGCGAGACGAACAAATCACATCCATTGCCTTCGTCTCCCAGGGGAAGGCGGGAAAGCTGCTGCGCGTTTCCTACGAGGCGCTCGTGTCCGACGAGGAAAGGACGTTGAATCGAATCTGCGAGCACTTCGGCCTGAGGTCGCGTGAAACCGGTTCGATGCCCAATGCGGAGGAGCAAACCCATGTCCACGAGTGGAAGAATCTCGATCGGCAGACCATCCGGGACAACTTCGGAAAATATCGAACGTCTTTGACCGAGCGTCAGGTCAGGACCGTCGAAGGAATCGCCTGGCATCAGCTGAAATGGCTCGAATATCGGCCGGAAAACGCGGCGCGACCCTCAATCGGCACCCTGCGCCGAATCTGGGATCGTGAATTCCATATCGTCCTGGATGCGCTGCGACGGCGAACGACCGTCGTCAAGTTAACCGAGGGACAGCGCCGCATGGACGACGCCGTTCGCGCCATTCGCAGCCGGGCGCTGTAAGTGTTGCGATCGGATCGCCATCCCCGCAAGGGTCGACAGCTGTGTGCGGCATAGCCGGCATCCTCAGCTCCGGCGCCGAAGCGGCTGCCCTGCTGCCGGCACTGATGGCAATGGCCGATTCGATGCGCGCCCGTGGGCCCGACGACGAAGGCTATCTGGTTGGCTTCATGGATGGCCGAAAGCCCAGAATTTTCGCTGGTGACGACACACCGAAAACGGCCGCAGTCGGGCCTTTCCAGCCATCGGATCATGCGCGGGATGCAGGCGACGGACTTCAAGGACATCTGTTCTTGGGGCACCGTCGACTGTCGATTCTCGATCTTTCGCCCGCTGGCCACCAACCCATGGTGAGTCACGACGGCCGGTATTGGATCGTCTTCAACGGTGAGATCTACAACTTTCGGGAAATTGCCGCCGAGCTCGGAACTGCTGGGGTCCAGTTCCTGGGGCACAGCGACACGGAGGTGGTGCTGGCCGCATACCGCCGTTGGGGCGCGGCGGCACTGGAGCGCTTCAATGGCATGTTCGCGCTCGCGATCTGGGACGATGCGGAGAAAGCACTGTTCTGCGCGCGCGACCGATTGGGTATCAAGCCCTTTTACTATGTGTCCGACAACCGTCGCTTCGTGTTCGCGTCCGACATCAAGGCGTTGCTGGCGTCCGGTCTGCACCCTGCCCGGGTGGACGAGGAGGGCCTCTACCACTGTCTGAGTTTCGGCGTCGCCCCGCGGCCCATGACCGCATTCCAAGGTGTTCGTGCCCTGCGGCCGGGGCATTGGATGCGGATTGACCGAGACGGCGGGACCGAAACTCACTGTTTCTGGCGCTTGCCTGCCGGGTCTCAGGACTGCGACATGAGCCCGTCCGCGGCAGTCGCGTTGCTGCGCGATAAGCTCGAAGCGTCGGTTCGGCGGCGCCTGGTTGCGGACGTGCCCGTGGGCACATTCATGAGCGGCGGTGTCGATTCCACCTGCGTGTCCGCACTTGCTAGCCGCAATCATCCCGGTATCAAAGCCTTCACGCTGGCATTCGAGGAAGAGGCCGGCGATCTGGATGAAGTGGCGCAGGCTCGTGCGACCGCGGCCATGTATCCCATGGAGCACATCGTGGAGACCGTTCGATCGGACGACATGCTCGAACACCTGCCCGAGATGATTCGCTGCTACGAAGAACCGTTCTACGCCTTGTCGCCGAACTACGTCATTTCCCGCGTCGCAGCGCAACACGGCGTTACGGTGGTCTTGAACGGACTCGGCGGCGACGAGTTGTTTGC
This sequence comes from Candidatus Competibacterales bacterium, assembly GCA_041587415.1. GTDB lineage: Bacteria > Pseudomonadota > Gammaproteobacteria > Competibacterales > JAHEDQ01 > JBFGYN01. The sequence goes on from JBFGYN010000012.1 coordinate 8,233, forward strand.
CGGTTATTCCTGGTACCTCTGGCCAGGCCGTTGGCGCACACTGCGCTGGTTTCGATGGCTGGCTCCCATGCTCGTGGGTGCGGGCGGTCGGATCGAGAAGCTTCGCGGCCTGCTGGGCACGCGCAGCGCCGATCGCCTGCACACGACCATATTCGCGGCCCAATCCGACCGGGCCAAACGCCGCCTCATGCGTCTCGCGCGGCCCGTGCGCGACACGGTGGAGCTGGTGCGCGAGCTGTACCTACCCGCTGATTTGGAATTTTTCGACGACATCGAGGCGTTGAGCTACATGGACGTGGTGAATTACATCGGCAACCACCACTTGTATCGCGTCGATCAGTTCACCATGCACTTTTCTCTCGAGGGACGATTCCCGCTCCTGGATCATGAACTGGTCGAGGCCGCATTCCGGATTCCGAGCCGCCTGAAGATCCGCGACGGCGTGCAGAAATGGGTGTTGCGGGAGGTTGCCCGGGATCTCGTCCACCCGTCTTGCCTGAGTATGGGCAAGAAGGGTTTCCGGCTGCCGGTGGAGCGCTGGATGCGCGGTCCGTTGAGGCCGCTGGTGGAGGAGAGTCTGAACGCGATCAAGCAGCGCGGCCTGTTCGTGCCGGAGGTGGTAGAAGAGCGGTACCGGGGGTTCCAGGCCGGACGGGTGCCCTACACCCAAATTTGGCAGCTCGTGGCAACCGAGTTGTGGTATCGCGAGTTCATCGACGGGAAAGGCGCCGGGTGAGACGGACACCCCGGCAACTGGCCTGGATTCTGGGCCACAAGGCAATGCGTGGGCCGAATTGGCTGCTCAATCGCCTCGAGCTCCGTGGCGCCTCCCCGGCAGCCGAGTTCTGCCCGGTGTTCGTGCTCGGACCGCCCCGATCCGGAACGACGCTGCTCTATCAGCTCATGATTGAGGCATTTCAGGTTGGGTACTTGTCGAACGTTCACGAGCTGGCATTTGGTGGGCCTTCGATTTTGGAACGCTCTCTGCGGGTGACGCGCTGGGGGCGGCCGAGCAATTTCGAATCTGATCTGGGCCAGATTCGGGGGATGCTGGCGCCCAGTGAATGCGGTGCGTTCTGGTATCGCTTTTTTCCACGTCAGCCACAGCATGTCACCGTCTCGTCACCGGGGGTTGACCGTAACGCTCTCGAGGCCGCCGTGCGGCGATTCGTGGCCGCGTGTGCACGTCCCGTCGTATTCAAGAACGTGGTCAACAGCGTCCGCGCCGCGGTGCTCGCCCAGGTATTTGCCGATGCGCGATTCGTCATTGTCGAGCGGGATCTGCGTGCCAACGCGGCGTCCATCCTGCGAGCTCGTCACGCCATGGGAAGTCTCGATCGATGGTGGTCCGCCGAGCCGTCGAACGTGGAGGATCTCAAGACCGCGAGACCCGCGCTGCAGGTCATCGGGCAAATCGAAGGGATAAAGCGGGACATGGCCGTTGGGCTGCAACACGTGGTTCCGGGACGAATCGTGCGACTCGACTACGATCAGATCTGCGGCAACACCCACGATGCGCTGAGGATAATTGCGGATGCCTTTGCCCTTGAGCGCTCCAGCGCAGCGATCCCCGCGGCGTTTCCTCGCCGCTCGCTACAACCGATTGATCCCCCCGATCTTGCCGCCGAGCTGTCGGCGCTTCGGCGCGCGCGTGATTCGACTGACGCGTAATAAGTTGTTCCTTGCCCGGACGTTGCATCGGGATCCGGGAATTTCGCGGAGGGCTGACCAGCGCAGCTTGTGTGATCGTGCAAGAGCCGATGCGAGATAACGACTTGTCGTGCGATCGCGCGATATGGCCGGCCACGACCCGCGCAAAGCCGGATAGCGTCCACGCTGCCATGGCGCCACTGGCTAAAACAATCACAACTCATTGTTTTATATAACGTAAAGCCCCAATTCAGAGCGTCCGGGTACAACGTTCGCGCTCGCTCTTTCCGGGGAGGAAAACGGGGAGCGCGTCTGTCACGACGCTCCGGGGATCCATTCGTTGACATTCGGATAAGGGCGTCACTCGGCCCACCGGCATCAATGCTTACTACGCAGCCACGCGGCAAAGGCATCGCGTTCGGCTTTCGTAACGCCGTCCACTTTGATCGGGCGAATCGCGCCCCCATCCCCTTGTGCCGCCTTTTGGGAAAGGCTTCGTGCCCGGGATCCCAGCGTCAGAAGCGGCACGAGCGTCTCGTGGGTGAGGCGCGGAGCGAGCCCAGCGCCGTAATCTCGCGTCTCGTAGTACCAGAGCCGGTAAGCGTACGCCCAGATCATTCCGGGACTGCTCCACCAGGCGTCCGGAAACAGGTCCATGCGGGTGGCCACCAGATGTTCGATCAAGTTCAAGACGTCCGGGTCGTGCTGGGCAAGGCGCATCCAGAACGCCAGCCCCGGGTTCTGGGCCTCGACCAGGCGCGAAAGCCCCGTGTAATGGCGCTGCTGCCGACCCGAGGTGAACATGTTGAGCGATCCGTATCCCAGGTATACGTGGGCCCGAAACGTTGCCAGCAGCCCGTCGATCACGGCCCGATCGATCGCCATGCCCCGGTCGAACGCTTCGAGCGGGAACTGGATGGTGTGTGCTGCTTTCCAGGTCAGGTCGTTGCCAGGCCGGCCCGCCTGATAGGGCCAGGAGAATCCCCCGCCTGGCTCCTCGCTAACTTGCAGGAGCCAGAATCGTCCCAGCGATTGGGCGGCGTCACGATAGGCCCGATCGCCGGTTTGCGAGTACAGCACCGCCAGCAGGGAGCCGAAAGCCGCTTGATGGTTGTTCGCTTCGACGATTCCGCGGAACGGCTCCTCGAAGTATCCGGCGGGCGAACCCGGAACGATCTTGATGTCGCCGCGCAGCGTGTCGGCAGCGTCCTTTGCCGCGTTCAGATAGCGGTGTGCGGTTTCGTTCAGCGCGTCATCCCCTGCGATGACTGATCCTGGGGCCAGCACGGCCTCTGCGAAAAGCGCGTACGGCAGGGCGATGAGGCCGGTCGCCGTGGCTTCCACGGAGCGAACTCCCGCACCGGCGTGCGTCCACCCCCAGGCGGGCAAGGACCTCTCGCGCACCTCGTCGCGAAGTCCCAGTGCGTCATCGCGATAGCCGAGCACGATATCGGCGCTTCGCACCATCGCTGTGAGAAATGACGCGTCGCCGGCGGCCTTGAATCCCCTGACGCACGCCCTTGCGATCGGCGACCAGTACCAGGCCAGCAGCATCGTTCGAGAGGTATCGCTTCGAATCTCCGCGGCGCGCGCCAGGACGAATGCCAGTTGCTCGTCGATCAGTCCCCGGAGCACGCCGGCGTCGGGGGGCAACCGCACCAGCAAGGTATAGAGTTCCTGGTGCAGCTTCGTGACACGTACCGTGTTGCGCTTGTCGGTGGCTGCTGCTTGGCGTGCGACTGCGCGCAGGGCTTCGGCCCACTTCCTCGGCAGCTTCGCCGCTACCTGCTCGATCGCCGCGTGGTCGACATCGCGGGCCGTCACGCCGCGCAGGATGGTCCGGTAGGTGTCGAGGGCGCCGGCATCGGTAGCGGCCGTCACCTGAAGTGGACAGCTCCACAGAAAGATGGCGAGCAGCAGCCATGAAGCCGATCTGCCCTCGGTTCCGGGGGAGCGGATCGTGAGCATTTCAGACATTTCCCTCTTCGAATCGCCGCCGGCGCATAGGCGCGACGCGCGCATTCTGACACAATTGCGTCGTCGGCATCTTGGGGCAGCGTGGATTGCATCGCTCCGCTCGGCGCCGAACCACGGATCCAACACTGAGGAACTGCCGGGGCGTGGTCCATCCGAGCTGTACACACTGATCGTGTCGCGCAATGACCTCCCAAGCTGATACGGCCAAGCAGCGCTTTCTCGCGCTTGCGCCCCAAACACCCGGGCTGCCGCTTTTTCATCAACCGTGGTGGCTGGATGCCGTCTGTGGGCCTGATTGCTGGGGGGTGGCCGTTCGCGAAAGCGGGAAGCAACTGCAAGCGGCCATGCCTTATCGAATTGAAAACCGCATCGGTATGACCTTTCTCACCATGCCGCCCCTGACGCAATTCCTGGGGCCGTGGCTCGCGCCGTCTGAGGGGAAGCTTACGCGGCGGATGGCTCGCGAAAAGGAACTCCTGGGTGAGCTCATCGATCAGCTGCCGCGGTTTCACTACTACAACCAGAACTTCAGCAGCGACATCGGCAATTGGCTGCCGTTCTACTGGCGCGGCTTCCAACAAAGCACGTATTACAGCTACGTGCTGGACGACCTCGCGGACACGGATGCGCTCTGGGCGGGACTCCAGGAGAATATCCGCCGTGAAATTCGCAAGGCGAGAAAGCGGGTGAGCGTCCGGGACGACGGCAGCCTCGATGAATTGCACGTGCTCATCGACGCAACCTATCGCCGCCAGCACCTGGCGGCGCCAGTGCCCGGTGCGGTCCTGCAACGGCTTTGGAACGCTTGCCGAGACCACCAGTGTGCGCGGATCGTGCTCGCCGAAGGCGGCGCTGGTGAACTTCACGCCGGCGCGCTGGTTGTGTGGGACGCCGAGTCGGCTTTCTACCTGATCGGCGGTGGCGATCCGCGTTATCGCACCAGCGGTGCGGCGAGCCTGGTACTCTGGGAGGCAATACGTGCGGTGTCCGAACAAACCCGCCGCTTCGACTTCGAAGGTAGTATGGTCGAGTCCATCGAGCGGTTCTTTCGTGCCTTCGGAGCAAGGCGGCGTGCCTATTTCAACGTGCGCAAGATGAGCGCTGGCGCCTGGCTTGCGGTTCATGGAAGACGACAGGTGCGTCGGAATCTGGCTCGCATCGCTCGCCGGGGTTCCGAATGAGATTGCCTGCCCGGACACGTTTCAGGCTGTGGAAATGCTCAAATGGCCTTGATTCGAACTGTCGGCAACAAGCCTCGGGCCGATCTTCGCAGCGGGGCGGGCTAGGCCGCGCGTGACCCTGCGAGTCTTCATTCCCCCGACACACGAGGCGGCGCGCCGGTACGTGATCGCCGTGTTGCTGGGCGAACATCTGGGACTAGACTACCGGATCGAGATGGGTGGGCCGGACTGCTTGGACACCAGGATCCGCGGCGACGATGGCAGTGGTCCTGAGCTCCGAATTCGTGACGGCCTGTTCCTCGTGCCCGAATCCGGATTACCTGGCCCCGGATGCAAGCCAGATTCCCCTCTTAGTTCGGTGCCAACTTGGCAGCTCCAGGAGTTTGACCATCCCTCGACCGAGCCATTGCCCGTGATATTCGGTGCCCCGCTGGACAGCGCAGGCAATTATTTCCAGAGCCACTCGGGCGCAATCGAATTCGGCCTCGACGTACTGGGTGGAGCTTTCTATCTCCTGGCGCGACTCGAGGAGCATTTCCTGCCGGACCGCGATGCCCACGGTCGGTTCCCGGCTGACGCGGCTCTCAGCTGTGCGGAGGGATTTCATCACCGTCCCATCGTGGACGAATATGCAGAACTGCTGTGGTCCGCTCTTGTGCGGCTCTGGCCCCGATTGACACGACGGTCGGGCGAGTACCGTGTGTTTCTGACCCACGATGTCGATCAGCCTCTCGCCAATCTCGGTAAGGGAGCCGCCGCATTGGCACGCAGCGTAGGCGCGGACGTCGTCCTGCGCCGCGCGCCTGGGTTGGCAATCAGACGCGCTGCCGCCTGGGCGACACTGCGTATCTCGGGTCGGCACCGGGCCGACCCCGCCTTCACATTCGACTTCCTGATGGATACCAGCGAGCGGCTGGGGCTGCGCAGCGCGTTTTACTTCATCACCCGCCGGACCGCCGGAATTCTCGACGGTGACTACGACATGGACATGCCCTGGGTCGGGCCCCTGCTGCGCGAAATCCATGCTCGCGGACACGAGATTGGGCTGCACGCAAGTTATCGGAGCAGCGAGGACGCAAAGCAGCTGGTGCGCGAACGCGACGCGCTCTTGGCTGCGCTGGATCGCAATGGCGTTCCCGCAAGCCCGTTTGGCGGGCGTCATCACTATCTGCGCTGGCGGGCCCAATCAAGTTGGGTTGACTGGGATCGGGCCGGCCTGAGCTATGACAGCAGCCTCGGATTCGGTGGGAAGATCGGCTTTCGCAGCGGCACCTGTCGGCCCCACACGGTGTTCGACGTCGTCGGTCGGAAGCACTTGAAGTTGGTGGAAAGGCCACTGGCTGCCATGGAGACGGGTCTGATTTCCCGAAACGGTCGCTGGCCACGCGCAAAAATCGACCTTCTGCACAAGGTGGCGGGTACCGTCAGGCGTTTCCGCGGAGAACTCGTCCTTCTGTGGCACAACGACAACCTCATGTTGGCATCTCAGCGACGCGTTTACCGTGAGTTGCTGGAGGCCGTGACGTGAACGGTGCCCTCGTCGGCGATTGGGCAGTTGGGCCCGCCCGAATGCCTCGGTGGTTGGTCCTGGTTCTGCACGTGCTGTTGCTGCGGATCGTCCTTGACGTCATTTATGCGACGCTGCTGGTCCCGCGCTTCGGATACATGGGCCACCATGTGGATATTGGCCTTGCGCTTCCGGAGTCCTACGCCCTTACCGTGCTGGCGGCGATTTTGATTCCACCGCGCCTGAAGGAACCGTCTTCTTTCTTTCTCATTCTGCTGCTCGTGTTCACGCTGCTTCCCATGCTCTCGCTGTTTGGGCTGCGCGGCGAAGACCGGAGCTATGTTTATTGCGTGCTGATCGCGTTCGCATTGACGCGGGTAGCGCTCACCCTTCCTCTCCTATCGGTGCCGCGCCCACGTGGTGGCGCTCCACTGGCCGTTGCAATCAGCGTCGCGCTCTTGCTGTTGCTGCTAGGGACGGCTGTCGCCAAGGGCGGACTTGGGAATCTGGTTCTGAATCCGAAGGAGGTTTACCTGTACCGGGACCGCAACATCGATTTGCTGTTCTCGGGCATCTTTGGCTACCTCGCACATCTGACGACCGGATTGCTCACTATTTTCCTCATGGTGCACTGGCTGGAGGGGCGCCGTTACTTTGCTGTACTCGGCGTGCTCGTTGCGCAGTTCCTACTGTTTGCTCTGACGACCCACAAGGCGGTTTTGCTCTACCCGATCATGGGCTTTGCCGTCTATTTCACCGTCGAGCGGCGCCACTTCATTACCCTGTTCGTGGGCGGGCTGCTGGCGATATTTCTCGCCGCATACGTCTATTGGATTAGCAGCGGCGATTTCTATGCTCTGTCACAGCTGGTACTGAGGGTTTTTTTCACGCCGGCTCACAACCACTTTCTGTACCACGCGTATTTCCTCGATAAACCGTTGATGTTGATGGCGGAAAAGGGTTTCGTGTTTTGGCTCGATTACCCCTACGAGGCGCCTGTACCAAATCTGATCTCCCAGTTTGGATACGGGACGCCCACCGGGTTCATCAATACCGGTGCCTTTGCAACCGGATTCATGCACTTCGGTTACGTGGGCGTTCTCGTCTACGGGATTTTGCTCGGCGTCACCGCGCGCCTGGTCGATTCCGTGAGCGCCGGCCGGGTACCGCTCCGCTACGCTGCAGCTATTTTCGCCGTGCCCTTTTGGATCGTGTTCCGCAGCGCCGATCTGACCACTGCGCTTCTGACGCACGGCATGCTCTTCGGACTTCTGATTCTCTGGCTGGCGTCGGGGAGTGGGCGTTTTCGGGGAAGCTCGTGAAGATCGTGCATTTGACGACGGTACATTCCCCCGATGACACACGAATCTTTCACAAGGAGTGTCGGTCTCTTGCCGACGCCGGACATCAGGTCACGCTGGTTGCCCCTGCAAAGGTGGACGCGCACAAGGACGGCGTCCAAATTGCGGCCATCCCGGTTGTCGGCGGCAGGCGGGCCAGGCTGACGAAGACCCTATGGTCCGCGTATCGGCGAGCCGTTCAGGCGCGCAGCGACGTGTACCATTTTCATGACCCTGAACTGATTCCAGTCGGCCTTGCACTGGAACTCGTGCACCGCAAACCGGTGGTCTACGACGTTCACGAAGACCTGCCTAGAGACATCTACACCAAGGATTACATTCCAGTTCCCCTGCGCTGGTCAATCGCCCGAGTGACCGCGTGCGTCGAGTGGCTCGGTGGCCGCGTATTCTCAGGCATCTCCGCGGCGACGACGACTATCGCGCAGCGATTTCCCGCCGCGAAGACCATTGTTCTTCAGAATTTCCCGCGCGTGGAGGAGCTTGCCAACACGGGCAACCGACCCTATGCGCAGCGCGATCCGGTGATTGCCTACATGGGTGGAATTGCGCGAATTCGCGGTGTCCAGGAAATGGTCGACGCCATGGAACGACTCGGCGCAGACCGGCCGGTGCGTCTGGAGATGGCCGGGGCATTTCAGCCGCCGGCGCTCGAGGCCGAGATGAAGGCGCGCCCGGGATGGGCCAATGTGCAGCACCTGGGCTGGCTCGACCGAGGCGGAATCGCGGGTCTGCTCGGCCGCGCACGCCTGGGGATGGTAACTCTTCATCCGATGACGACTTACCTCGATGCCCAGCCCGTGAAGCTCTATGAGTACATGGCCGCGGCCCTGCCCGTAGTCGCCTCGGATTTTCCACGTTGGCGTCGAATCGTCGGGGATGAGGGTTGCGGGCTGCTGGTCGATCCGCTGAACCCATGTGCCATCGCCGAAGCGGTCGGCTGGCTGCTCGACAATCCGGGCGAAGCCGAGGAAATGGGGCGTCGCGGTCGCCAAGCGGTGCTGAGCCGGTACAACTGGGAAGTGGAGGAGCGGAAGCTCTTGGGCCTCTACGAACGATTGCGCCTGGAGGGCTGAGGGCCCGTGTGTGGACTATTGGGTGTCGTGTCACGCAGTGGTGCGATCGATGAATCTCGTTGGCGTGCCGCGCAGCGGGTGCAGAAGCATCGCGGGCCAGATGGTCACGGCGACGTCCGACTGGAGCTTGCCCCGTGGACCGTACAGCTCGCCCATCAGCGGCTTGCAGTCATCGATCTCACCGAGGCCGGGCGGCAGCCCATGACATTGCCCGAAGACGCTGGCGCCGGGGTCTTGGTTTACAACGGCGAATTGTACAATTACCAGGAGCTTCGGCAGGAGCTGGAATCCGAAGGCGTCGACTTCCTAACGCGAACGGATTCCGAAGTCCTCTTCCGAGCCCTGCGCCGATGGGGCCCCGCGGAAGCCCTGCGCCGCTGCAACGGAATGTGGGCGTTCGCCTGGTTCGATCCGCTCCACCGTAGCCTATGGTTGTCCCGCGACCGGGCGGGCGAGAAGCCCTTGTACATCCTTCGGGAGGGCGCGGTTCTCCATTTCGCCTCGGAGCTGAAGGGTCTGCTCGCTCTCGTCCATCGCCGCTTACCGCTCGATCGGCAGTCGATTGGGGAGTTTCTCACACAGAATCTTCTCGATGCGGGGCCTGGATGCCTGCTGCAAGGTGTCGAGCGTGTGCCTGCGGCATCGTTGATGCGCGTCGATCTCGCGGGCAAAGACCTGGCGTTCGAGACACAGAAATACTGGTTTCCCCCTCAGGCCGAGCAAGCGCCGGACAGCAATGTTGCGGTGCAGGAGGAACTGCGTGAGCTGCTTCTCGATGCCACGCGAATTCGACTGCGCAGCGACGTGCCAGTTGGCGTGTTGCTATCGGGAGGCATCGATTCCTCGGCGATTGCCGCAGCGACCGATAAGGTGGTCGGACCTCGAGGCGAGTTGAACCTCCTGTCGATGGTGAGCGGCGATGGGCGATTCGACGAGTCCGTGCACATCGATCGCGCGTCACGTGCTCTGGCTCGGACGCCCCAAAAAGTCCAGCTGGACCTGGCACCGAATTCCGCGTTTCAGCTGCTGGAGCAAGCCATTTGGCACAATGATGCGCCCGTGGGAAGCTTCTCGAATGTCGCGCACCTACTGCTCATGCGCCGGGCACGAGAGCTGGGAGTGACCGTGGTTCTCAGTGGGCAGGGGGCGGACGAGTTGCTGTGCGGATATCGGAAGTACCTGGGTTTTTATCTCCAGTCGCTCGCTCGCTCGCAGCGCTGGGCGGAGGCGGGGCGCGTATCCTTGTCGTTCCTGTGCCAGCGCACCGTGCTCAAGCAGTTCTCGTTTGCTGAGGGCAAACGCTATTTGCCGAGCTGGATGCAACGCCGCGGAACGGACATCCGTGGCGACTCTCTTCGCAACTTCAAGCCCCAGCAGCTGGGCCTGGCGCTGGGCTCCGGTGTTCGCGACCGGCAGATCGCCGATCTCGAGAAGTTCTCCGTTCCAACGCTCACCCATTTCGAGGACCGCATGTCCATGGCGGCATCTCGGGAAATTCGACTGCCGTTTCTCGATGTTCGGATCATGGATCTGTTGCTGTCGCTCCCGACCCACTACAAACTGAAATCCGGATGGACGAAGCACGTGCTGCGCAAGGCGGTGGAGCCATGGCTGCCACCGGAAATTGTCTGGCGCCGGGATAAACAGGGATTCATCAATCCGGAATCCGAGTGGCTGAAGCATGAACTTCGGTCGCGCGTGGAGGCCTATTTCGCACCGGACGCATTGATTTTTCAGCATCGGCTGGTGGATCGGCAGGTGCTCGAGAGCAAATACGCCGAATTCTGCAGGCAGCCGGCAAGGGGTGGCGGGATCTGGTTCAGAGAGATCTTCAATCCCCTGTCACTCGAGATATGGTTGCGCCAATTCCATGCCAACGTTGCACTTCCGTAACCGCCCACCACATTGTCTGTGCACTCAGATCCACGTAGCCTTGCGCCCGTCACGCAGGGACAAACGGAGAGGGGAAGCATTTCGTGAAGCTCATTACCGTGGTCGGGGCCAGACCGCAGTTTATCAAGGTGGCCTCTGTCTCACGGCGCTTGCGCGCACTGCCCGATATCACCGAGAGACTGGTCCACACGGGGCAGCATTACGACGACAACATGTCCAGGGTATTTTTCGAGGAATTGGAGATACCCAAACCCGATATTTCTCTGGATGTGGGTTCGGGCACCCACGGCGTCCAAACTGGGCGCATGCTGGCGCTGCTCGATGAGGTGCTGCTCGCAGAGCAGCCTGATCGAGTGCTCGTCTACGGCGACACGAATTCGACCCTTGCCGGGGCCCTGGCCGCCTCCAAGCTTCACTACCCCGTGGCACACGTCGAAGCCGGGTTGCGCTCCTACAATCGTGAAATGCCTGAAGAAATCAACAGGGTCTTGGCCGACCATCTCGCGGACATCTTGTTCGCGCCCACGAATGCGGCCGTCGACAATCTGCGCCGTGAGGGCATTGAAGGCAATTCGGTACATCTTGTCGGTGACGTCATGTACGACGCGGCTTTGTATTACGGAGAAAAGGCTGAGCGTGGGAGCGCGGTACTGGATCGGTCGGGCCTCCGGGCGAATGGTTACGTGCTTGCCACCGTCCACCGTGCCGAGAACACGGACGAGCGGAGCCGACTCGCCACCATCTTCGAGGCACTGTCGAATGTTGCCGAAGAGGTGCCGGTGGTCGTTCCACTCCACCCGCGATCGCGCAAGGCGCTCGCCGGCTTTGGGCTGTTGGACCGTGCGCAGCGAGACTTGAAGATTCTTCCTCCCGTCGGCTATTTGGACATGCTGATGTTGGAGAAAAATGCACTGGCGATCGCCACCGATTCTGGCGGCGTGCAAAAGGAGGCGTTTTTCTATCGGGTACCGTGTGTGACCCTGCGTGAGGAGACCGAGTGGGTGGAGTTGGTGGATCTGGGCTGGAACCGGGTTGTCGTGCCGAGCGACGCGGACCATCTATCGGCGGTGATCACCGGAGCCATCGGCCGCGCTGGCAAGGACGCGGCGCCATACGGACACGGCGATGCTGGAACGCGCATCGGCGAGATTCTCTCGGCGCCGTCCAGGTGAAGATCTGGTGGGTCAATCATTTCGCAGTGCCGCCGGACCAGCCAGGTGGTACGCGACACTACACTCTTGCGCGAGAACTCATCCGCCGGGGCCACGACGTGACCCTCTATGCATCGAGTGTCGACTATGTCAGCCGCGGCGACACTCGGCTCGGGCCCCACGAGAGCGTTCGTCGCGAGATGGTTCGCGATGTGCCCTTCGTCTGGGTCAAGACACCGGAGTACGGGGCCGGCAGCCTCGGGCGAGTGCGCAACATGTGCACCTTTGCGTGGCAGACCTGGCGGCGGGCGTTCGAGGCGACTCCCGAACGGCCCGACCTGGTAGTCGGTTCGACGCCGCACCCTTTTGCCGCTCTGGCGGCGGAGCGTCTGGCCGCGCGCTATGGCGTGCCCTTCACATTGGAAGTGCGGGATGTATGGCCGCAGAGCCTCGTGGATTTGGGGGACCACAGGGCATGATCGGCATGG
>JBFGYN010000013.1:0-20139 GCA_041587415.1 Candidatus Competibacterales bacterium
CGTTGCTGTTTCACCTGACCGAGGACACCAGCCAGCAGGCGACATTCGAGAACCCGGAGATTGCGTGGTATTACCTGAGCGGCGCAGGTTGGCGCCGCTTGCCGGCGACCAGCATTGTGTTGGACACCACCAACGGGTTTCTGTGCTCTGGTGTGGTGACTCTGGTGTTGCCTGAGGACTTGGATCGCCAGAGCTCTTTAATGCCTTCTGGCAAAGCTTGGTTACGCGTCGGCGCCAGCGCATGGTTGGATTCGTTTCCCAGACTCTTCTCGGTATCGGCGAACGGCATCCGCGCCTGCCGGCGGGTCGACGCTGCCGCCGGGGAGATACTCATCGAACATGTACCGAGCGGTTCGGCGTGGCGAAGTGCCACGGCTTTTCCAGGGCTTGGCGAAATTGTGCAAGTCGGTCCGTCGTTTGGCGGGGTGCCCACCGAGAACCGGCGCCGCTTCCTCACCCGAATCAGTGAACGCCTGCGCCACAAGAACCGCGCCATCACGGATTGGGATTTCGAGCGCCTCGTCCTGCAGCAGTTTCCCGATGTATTCAAGGTCAAGTGCTTTGCTGGACTGGCACCGCCCGACACACGTCCGAAGCCGGGAAACGTCCTCCTTGTGGTCGTTGCCCATGCCGATCGGGAATCGGGCCTCGAGTGCCAGCGCCCGATGCTGGACGTGCTGCAGCTCGAGGAGATTCGGCGCTTCGTTCAGCGGCTGTCCTCTCCGTTCGTCCAGGTGGAGGTCCGAAATCCGTCATATGAGCGAGTCCAGGTCCGCTGCAAAGCCAAGTTTGTAGATGACGCGCACCCCGGCTTCTACATTCGAAAGCTGAACCGCGAGGTGTCAGAGTTTCTCTGCCCGTGGGTTCCGTTCGGCTATCGGGCAAGATTTGGCTGGATGATTACCCGCGAAGACGTCGAGGGCTTCATCCGCGGTCGCGATTACGTTCACTTCGTTACCGATTTCTCGATGCTGCACATTGCCGAGGATGATCAGGACACCTATACGCTCGCCGACACGGTCAGTCGAAACCTCGTCGACCAGCCCGACGGCGAAACCGGTCCCTCGGGCGGTCCCGCGTTTCGGCGCAGCGACCGGGTCCGCTGGCGGTACCCCTGGAGCCTGGCAGTACCGATGGAACGCCATTTCATCGAAGCGCTGCGGGTAACACGCCCCATAGAACCGGAGCCCGCCGGAATCACCGAGCTCGACATTGGCGGTACATTCATCATTGGCGGAACCGATTAGTCATGGCCAAAAGGAGAAGGAGCACACTCAAGCATTTCTTTCGGAAGGGGTCGCTGCCGTCAGCCGATCAGTTCGGCGACCTCGTGGATTCGACGGTCAATCAGGTCGACGACGGGTTTGACAAGACCGCCGAAAACGGAGTCGAGATTTCGTCGCTCGGCGCCTATGACAGCCTCATCAGCTTTTTTCGTGAGAGCCGTTCCGAGCAGGCTCTCTGGACCATCGGTTACGATGAGGAAAAAGACAAACTTCTGTTCAAAAAGCTCGATCGGGTCGAAAGCCCGCGCGCGGTTCTGTCTTTGTGCCCGGATGGCAAGGTTGGAATAAACCGCAAGGATCCAAAGCACGAGCTCGACGTCGACGGTGTCGTGAGTTCGAAGGGTCGCGTGGGAATCGCGTCGCGCGATCTGACGGTCCCGGCCGACGGCAAGTGGCACGACATCACCGAGGTACTGACCGGATGCCACGCACTCGAGGTCATCGCCGGCACTGGCAAGCAAAAATCCGGGCGATATGCGCTGCTGCACGCCATCGCCATGAACGCCTACAACCCGGCCGGGCTGCTCTCCAACTTTCTCAAGCGAAAGAACCGCATCAAGTGTCAGCACGCCTACTACAACGGACGCTGCGACAAGCTGCAGCTACGCTGGGCGGGCCGAGACCGTCAATACACGCTCCAGCTCCGCTCGCGCTGCGACTACGGTAAGGGGTTCTTCGTTCGCTACTACATTACCAAGCTGTGGTTCGACGCGGCGATGGACGGATCCGCGTCCGTCGTGATCGACAGCGACCAGCCGGGTGAATCCGATGGCTAAGCCAGGGCCTCTGCCGGACGTTGAAGCTGACCGGAGCCCGACGTTGCGGGTGACGGGCGCAGCCCTGACTTGGATTCTCGCACGTGGCTAACGGCACAGGCCCTGACCGTGATCCGTTCGGCGCATCGGACGACCTCCGCTTCGGCGAGTTGAGGGAGCACGGCATTGCGCTCGCGCAGCAGCTGGCCGCGGACAGCTGGACCGACTACAACCTCCACGATCCCGGCGTTACGCTCCTCGAGCAGCTCTGTTACGCCCTCACCGATCTGATCCACCGTGCCGACTTCGATGTGGCGGATCATTTGACCTCCACCGACGGAAAAATCGACTACGAGTCGCTCGGGCTGGCGCTCCCGGAAGAAATTTTCCCCAGCCGGCCGACGACCGGGACGGATTACCGCCGCGTCATCCTGGACAGAGTTCCCTACGTGAACGATGCGCGGATAAGACCGGTGTTCGACGGTGGAGCAGGGGGCGCGCCGCCGAGTGGTCTCTATCGAATCCTGTTGAGACCTCACCCCAAAGCGACGGAGTCGGATTTGGCGGCAATTCGTTCCGCGGTCGAGACCGTCTACATGCGCTATCGCAATTTGTGTGAGGATCTGGAGGAAATCGCATTCGTTCGCGAAATCGACTGCGAAATCGTTGCGGACGTCGAGGTCGAGCTCGGAAGGAAGTCCGACGAGATCCTCGCGGAGATCTATCAACGATGCGCGGAACATATCGCGGCGAGGGTCCGCATTCACCCGTTCGAGGAGGCCCGTTGGGCAGGCCGGAGCCTTGGGGATGTCTTCACCGGACCCCTGGGTCTGCATGGAATTTGTGACGAGGCGGACCTCCAGCGGGGGCAAGAGGCCCATCCAGTCTCGGAGTTCTTTTCGATCATCAACCGAATTGAGGGTGTCGACTATGTCCGCGACCTGTATTTCCTGGTAGCCGGGCAGGAACAGCGTGACGCGATCAGCACGGACTCTCCCGAGGACGCCCTGCGCCTGCACATCCCGTGCGCCCCGGACCAAATTCGGATCCAGCTCTCCAGCAATGGGCGGCGGTTGCCGCTGCCGTTCGAGGCTTTCAAGAGCGCATTCCGAGCATGGTCGTTGGCAGCATCCGGCGCCAAGCGTACCCGTCAGGATGCCCGCAAGCTCTACACGGTGCCGGTGGGCGAATACAGGGACCTGAGCCGCTACACCTCGATTCAAACCCAATTTCCATCCAACTACCGGGTAGGTACTCGTCGCCTATCCGAATCCGCACCGGTGAGCATTCGAGCCAGATCGCGGCAGCTGAAGGGTTACCTACTCCTGTTCGACCAACTGATGGCGAATTACACGGCCAACGTGGAGAGTCTGAAGCAGCTGTATTCCCGCGACCTCGAGCCTCGACGGACCTACGCCTCGCAAGTGCTGGACAAATCTCAGATCGCCGAATTGGACGACATCTATCCGCGCGATCCTCACGCTGAGATCGCCAAGGTAGTGGGCCGGTACGACAATTTCGCGGACCGCAAAGGCCGCTTGCTCGATTATCTCTTGGCACTCTACTGCGAGGGTTTCAGCCAGCACTCGCTACGCGCCTTCAACTTCTACGGGAGCGCGGAAGAGCGTGAACACGCATTGACCGAGAACAAAGCGAAATTCTTGAGGGCTGTCGTTGCGCTTGGCAGAGACCGCGGAGCGGCTGCCGATTACTCGAGTCAGAATGGTGATGCGGTTTCCGGTCTTCAGCATCGAGTGAGCTACCTGCTTGGCCTCACCGAGCATCGCCGAAAATCGTTGACGGCCGCATTCACGGATCACGGATTGCGACCGGCCGCCGGCGATCAGGGGGGCGCCACCGAGCGGCATGCTGTTGAGCCGAAGCCGTGTGACATCGGCGAGTTCCGACTGCCCGAAAATCCATGGGAGGACGAGGTGCCGCTGGACCCGAGTGGGGCTGGGCAATCCCTTTCGCAGCTCATGGAGCAGGTCGGGAAGCTCTTGCCCCGGCGTGACGGTCAAGTTGAACCAGGTGTCTTGAGCAGCGGAGTTTTCCTTTCGAGCTATCGGTTGGGCCACTCCAACGAGGACACGTCCTGGCATGCGTACTTGGTCTCGGGGGACGAGGATAGGGCTCGCTGGTGGCGGATCGGGCCCTTTGCGAATCGCGGCGAAGGGATCGAAGCGGTGAACAAGCTACGGCGACTCGTCGTTGAGCTCAATACCGAGAGCGAGGGGATGCATGTTGTGGAGCACATTCTGCTGCGACCGAGAAAGCAGGCGCCGCCGGCCTCCGGGGAATCTCAGGTGGCCTCCGATTTCATCTCGTTCCGGCTCAGCGTGTTGTTTCCCGCATGGACGGCCCGCTTTCGGGATCGGGGTTTTCGCGCCCTTGCCGTGGAGACGATTCGGCTCAATTGCCCCGCTCACACCGTCCCGGAAGTGCACTGGCTCGAGTTCGCCGACATGCTCGAATTCGAGCGGCTACACGGCGACTGGTCTCTCAGTCTAGCTGGCGGAAGCGCCGCCGCTGAGGCAGTGGATGCGGCATCGGCCCCATTGCGCGAGTTCCTGAGCGCTCGAAAGGGGGAAGTCTGTTGGGCGATGGCACCATCCGACGGGCACGGCAATGATTCGAGTGAGTGAAGCGGTGCTTCGCGCGGTAAAGCAACGATGAACGCGCAGCCGACGAATCGCGCGCCGCACATGGGCGATCGGCACCTTATCGACGCTGCGACTTTCGAGCTGTCGTTCGGCAACAGAGTCCTTGGCAGGGGGGACGAGTCCGATTTGGCTCGCATTGTCGAAACGGAGCTGATGTCTGTCGTCGACGAAGTCTTCGACGATGCCGCCCGGACGACCGGCCCAGTGCGGCTAGACTATGTCGAGGTCGATCTTGGATCAGTTTGGATCGACGACTCTTGGGAATCGGTGCGCGAGCGCCTCCGCGGCGAGTTGCGTTCGGCACTGGCGACGGCGAAGCGCCGCGCGGACGCTTCTGTATCCGCCGGCGAACGGACGGTCGGGCTTCCGGCAGCTGGCACCGCCGCATCCGCGTCGTCCGGGTTTCGAGTGCTGGAGCACTTCCTGCGTTTCGGGACGTTGTCGCCGATCGGATCCACCCGGGACCGACACCGAATGGTAGCGCTGCTGGACGATGCAGCTCGTAGCGAACCCCAACGGCTCGCGGCGCTTGTTCGAGCCCAAATGGCTGGCAGTGTCGTGATCACGAGGATTGTGCGTCAATTTGCCGATCCTCAGCTCGGGAAGGTCGCCGGAGTTCTCGATCCGCGCACCGCCACCATGATGGAACGCCTGGTCGGGGAATTGAAGCAGTGTTTCGATCAATGCGGGTCCGGCACCCCTTGGGAGACGGAGGTGCGCCCGGTACTTTGGTCGCAGCTCCTGACGCGGCTTGCGGCGCCAAGGCCACCCGATACACGGGAGATGGTGCGGGCAGCCCTGCAGGAAGCCGCCCGTGGGCTGGGTCGACCGTATGACGAGCTCGTGGTGCAGATTGCTGGCCGGGTCGTCGGTTCCGGAGAGCTGGCAGTCCTGCTTCGGAGCCTGGCCATCGACGAAGGCGCGCGTCCTGGGCTGCTGGATACACGGGAACCCGGTGCACCCAACCTTAACGTCGTCCAAACCGACCTTCGCACGCCCGGCCGGGCCGTCCTCGACCCGCCCACAGGGTCAGCCCAGGCCCCCGACGTACCCTCGGTCCCCGGCGCCGATGCGCTCGTGAACGAGCTCGTGAACGCGCTCGAGCATCGACGGTCCGAGACGTTCGGAATCCTTCTGGAGAAGCTGAAGGCCGGTGAGATCCCCTTGGCAGATCTAATCGGCAAACTGAGCATGGTGGGCCATCGTCGCTTGCTTGGGGAGCTGGCGGCGGCGTCGGGGCAGTCCGGGGAGGGCGTTAGTCGATTCGAAAGGGCAGGCCATGCGAGTGCGCAGTCGTCGGACAGAGCGCTGACCCTCTACCAGCAGGCGTTGAAGTGGTTGGGGAGTACAACACTCGCCGATCGGGATACGATTGCCGCCGCTGGCACCGGCTCGGTCGGACGAGCCGCGCCTGGGCAGAAGACGCCGGCGCCGAGTGTCGGAGCGGAGGACGCGCCGCCGTCTCGCGCGGCTGTCCAAGATGGCGCGCTTGTCCGGCACCAGGTTGCAGAGGAATTGGCGGATGGCGGTCGCGTCAAAGGCTTCCCCGGAAGCAAGCGTCTCTTTCGCGCCTACGACCTGTATGAGCTGCTCGCACGAGCCGGGGGCAGGAATGCCCGAGTGGAGCCGAGGCCGGCGGCCCGGGCCGCCGGCTTAGTCGAGGAGCTGGCCCACATCCACCCGGATCAACTCCACCGCATTTGTCTCGAGCTGCAGAGCGGCGTGCTGACGCTCTCGCACGCTGTTACAGGGCTTTCCACTGCCGACCTTTGCGCGCTCGTCGAAGCCTATCTCTCATTCAGGTGTCGGCCACCCGCCGAGCGACTCTCCGAGTTTGCCCGCTCCATCGAGTCGTACGCCCGTCGTTCGCGCAGCGAGCGGGCGTTCTATGGTCAGTTGTTGGAGCGGCTAGTGGCCGACGAACTCGTCGACCTGGAGGCGATTGCAGCCGGCAGTGCGTCCCTGGACGGGGAAACCGCGTCGCGAGAAGTGCCAGCGAACGGCACTGCCTCCCGCCCCGATGAGCAGTCGGACGGGCACGCTGACGATGACCAACTCTTGCACGGCCCCGAGCTCGGGGACGCGGCTACGGTGCCCGGGCTCGACGAATTCGTGCTTCAGATGGAGCCCCTGCAGCTGGGAACACCTGATCGGTTTTTGGAGAGGCTTCGGTCGGGCGAACTCTCCCTGGAGGCACTGAGCGACCGGTTGACCACAGCGGGCTATCGCCGCCTTCTTGCGCGCATTCTTGGCGCAACGTCCTCGCCGCCGGGTGATGGATCGGCGTTTGGCAAGGCCATAGAGGCCCATGCCCGACGTTCTCACAACCAGCGGGAATTCTACCGGCAGGTGTTGGAGCGGCTGGTGGCCGACGAACTCGTCGACCTGGAGGGGATTGCCGCGGGCGGTGCATTCCCGGGCGGCGAAACCGCACTTCGGCAATCCACGACAAAGCGCGCCACCGGCGGCTCTGACAACACCCCGGTCCCGCACGCTCCCGATGATCAGATCTTGGGTCGCCCCGTTGTCGAGGGGGCGAGCAAGGTGATTGGGCTCGACGTTGTGCTCGATGAGCTGGAGCACCGGCAGCTGGAAACCTCTGACCGGTGGTTGGAGAGGCTCCGGTCGGGCGAACTCCCCCTGCGGGCGTTGAGTGACAGGTTGAGCACCTTGGGCCATCGCCGCCTCCTTTCGGGCATTCTTGCCGCGACCGCGGCGCCGGCGGGCGATGGATCGGCGTTTCGCAAGGCGATCGAGGCCCACGCCCGTCGTTCGGGTAACGAGCGGGCATTTTACCGTCGGGTGTTGAGGCGACTGGTGGCCAACGAAGTTGTCGACTTGGAGGCCATTGCCGCGGAGGCCGGGTCCGAGGACGGGGAAACCGCCTTTTGGGAAGAGCAGGTAAGCAGCGCTACCACCCGCGCCAACGAACTGCCGGACAAGCGCCCATCCGAGGTCCAGGACTTGCGTCGCCACGAGCTCGTGGGCTCCGCGACAGTGCTCGGGCTCGACGAAATCGTGTATGCGCTGGAGCACCGGCAGTTGAAGACGCCGGATCGGTTGCTGCAGAGGCTGCGATCGGGCGAATTCTCCGCGCGGGCGTTGAGTGACCGGTTGAGCACCGCGGGCCATCGCTCCCTTCTCGCGGGCATTCTTGGCGCCGCCGCGTCGCCGGCATGCGATGGCTCGGCGTTTTGCGAGGCGATGGAGGATCACGCCCGTCGTTCGGGCGACGAGCGGGCGTTCTACCGGCGGGTGTTGGAGCGGTTGGTGGCCGACGAACTGGTCGACCTGGAGGCCCTCGCCGCCGGCGGCGGGTTCGTGGATTCGGTAACTGAGGCAATGGATCATTCGGTCGCCGCCAGTGCACGTGATACCGCGGCGCAAAGCCGTCCACCAGATGAGCACTCCGGAAGTAACGACGGGGAGCGTGCTCTGCTCGCCTATCTGAGGAACGGCGGGGACTTCAACGAGGCGGGTAGGAAACACCTTGTCCGCGTGGCCGAGCAGTTCCTTGGCGTGGCGCCGACCCGTATCGGAAAGCTCCTGCGGGAATCGCTGCAGGGCGCGGCACCCGTCGCGCGGTTGGTCGAACTGTTGCCGGAGCGGCTATTGACTCGGGCACTGTTCCAGCTTGCCCCGCCTGTGCACGAGCTGGTGCAGCGAAACGCGGATGCCGTCGCGAATGCCTGCTACGAGCCGGCGAGCGGTGTAAACCCGCGACGCATCGCCGAGTTGAAGTGGCGATTCTGCTTTCAGTACCTGCTCGACGCAGGGTCGAACGCCGATGCTGGGCAGTTCGTGCAGCGGTTCACGGATTATCTCGCGGTGCACTCACAATCTGTGGATGCCGCCGAGCTTCGCGAGCTCGTCCGCGAGAGTCTGGCCGACAGTCATCGGCGTTCCGAAATCCAGGGTGCCTTGCCTCTCCCCGGCGGTGTTGCCCACCCACCGGCCGATCGCACGCGCGTGGCACCGGATGCCGCCTCTGCGAATCCGGACACGCCATATCGCTCGACGAATCGGGAGCTGCTCGAACTGGGGATTCGGATCGGCAATTCCGGCCTCGTGCTGGCCGCACCCTATCTGCCCCGGCTTCTCGCAATTCTGGGTTTGATCGCCGATGGGTCGTTCCGGAGTCCGCAGGCACAGGACCGTGCCATACATCTGCTTCAATTCATGGCGGATGGGAGTAGCGAAACCGAGGAGCACGAGCTGGTACTCAACAAGTTGCTGTGCGGAGTGGATACGGCGACGCCGGTGACCCGGGGGATCGTGATTACGGCTGACGAACGGGAAGCGGTCGAAGGATTGATTCGGGGCATGATCCAAAATTGGAAGGTGCTCGGCAAGACCTCCGTGAGCGGTTTCAGGGAGTCTTTCCTGCGGCGAAACGGCACGCTCCGGCTCCAGAACGACGGCTGGACCTTATCTGTCGAGCAAGAGGCGTTCGACCTGTTGCTCGATCGCATCCCTTGGGGATTCTCCACCATCAAGCATTCCTGGATGAACGAGGTTATCCATGTCGACTGGCGGTAAAGCGCAGCGGCTCGCTACTGTCATGCCGCGCAGCGAAGCGGATGGGGAAAGCTTGGCGGCTCGGGGGGGACACGAACCCTCGCCGATGCAGCGCAACGCCGAGACACTCGATGCCGAGCTCGACTGGTTCAGCCGAGTCTTGGATACGCGATTTCGCCTGTACTTCGGTCAGGACTGTGAGCTCGAGAGCATTCGCCAAATCCCGCCGCCCTCGCTGGACGGTCAGAATTCCGAGTACGCTCGTATCGTAAGGGAATGCAATATGAGCTTCGATGAGCGGGTCGTTCTCGTGCTGGCCCTCATTCCCCATGTGCGTCCTCAATGTCTCGATGCATTCTTTATCAGCAATAAGAACTTCGGCCGTGCGTTCACCGAGTTCGGCGGGTGGCAAGGGAAAATTCACAGCGGATTTCTGCCCACCTGTGAAACGGCTGCCTTCGTGCTCGTGGGCGGTGACTCGACGAAGCGATTCGAAATACTGGCCCTGTTTGATCCGGATCACTTTTTCGCCCAACGCGGTATCTTGTACGTGGACGATCCTGCTGCGGGCGAGCCCTTCTTCAGCGGTGCGCTCCGAATCTCTGGCGATTACCTGAGACGCCTCACATCCGGGGCGTCACATAAGCCCGATTTCAGTATCGGCTTCCCGGCCAAGCGCGTCACCACCAAATTGCAGTGGGAGGATCTCGTGTTGGCGCCGGAGGTGCTCGAGGAGATCGAGAACATAAAGACCTGGTTGCGTCACGAGTCGACGATCATGGATGACTGGGGCTTGGGGAAGAGCCTCAAACCGGGTTATCGCAGCTTGTTTCACGGTCCACCAGGAACTGGCAAGACCCTGACGGCCACTCTCATCGGGGCGTCGGCCGGCTTGGATGTGTACCGAATCGACCTTTCCATGGTGGTTTCCAAATACATCGGCGAGACCGAAAAGAACCTGGCGAGTGTCTTCGAGCAGGCGCAAAACAAGCGCTGGATCTTGTTTTTCGACGAGGCTGACGCCCTGTTCGGTAAACGCACGCAGACCGCGAATGCACACGACAGGTATGCGAACCAGCAGGTTTCCTACTTGCTCCAGCGGGTGGAGGATTTTCCCGGCGTCGTCATACTCGCCACAAACCTGAAAGCCAACATCGACGATGCTTTCGCGCGTCGGTTCCAGTCCCTGGTCTACTTCGCCATGCCGGATGCGGAGGAGCGACTGCGGCTCTGGAACGTCGCGCTCGCGGGTGGGTCACGCCTCGCCGAAGACGTGGATTTGGAGGCCCTTGCCGAGTCCTTCGAGCTATCCGGCGGCGCAATCATCAATGTCGTTCGCTATGCGGCCATTCGTGCGCTGCGAGAGGGAAGGTGCCTGATCCAACAGCAGGATCTGCTGACTGGCATCACCAAAGAGCTGCGAAAAGAAGGGAAAACAGTCTAGTACCGTGGGCAAATTCGACGCGAACAACGGTTGGCGCGGCGTGCGCGCGCGCGTGAAGTCGGGCGAGGGCGCCACGCGCCCGGTGACCACGATGCCGCTGCTTTTGCTAGCCTTGCTGCTTCCCATCATTTGGGGTGGTGGCGCCGCCTCTGCCGCCGTGCAGGGGAACGATGGCTGCCAACTGCTTCTGCCAATGGAGTCCGAGAACAAGATCCCACGCGCTTATCTTTCGCCTTCAGATCTGCGCCACGAGATTCAGAAGGGGCTGCAGACGATATTCTCGGGCGACACGAGATACGAGGCCGAGCGTGCGGGCACCCAATTCCTCTCGGATGGCCGAATCGGCACGGTGACCAGAAAATGGCTCAGCAAATTCTGCGTCGACTACCCGGTCTTTGGTGCAGCCGCCAACGTTCCCGACGCCGTCATGAGATCCGCGATCCACTATGCGGAGATCGCAGCAAAATATCCGGACTGGAAGCAGACGATCAGCAGCCGCGAGTTCGACGCCTGGGTCCGTGCAGACCCAGGCCGTTCCCGAATCGGTACCGCCCCGACATACACCGGCCGGGTCAACAGCGGGCAGATCAACCTTCGTCAAATTAGGCGATCGGGCGCCGCACCGGTGGTTATCAGGCTGATCGATGACTACGTCGCCGAATCGGGCGGGGAAACGCGGGAAACCGCACGCTCCGGGGTCGATGCGTCCTGCGACTCGCTGCTGGAGGGTGGGAAGCAGAACAAGATTCCCAGGCGGTATTTGCAGTCCGCCAATCTGGGAAGACGAATACAGCTGGGTCTTCAGGCGGTTTTCGCGGGCAACCCCGAATACGAAAGCGAGCGGGAACGTACCGAGCTTCTCACCGACGGGAGGATAGGTCGGGAGACGCGCAAGTGGCTGGCGCGCTTTTGCGCGAATTTTCCGGTGTCCGGCCCGCCCGCCACGGTGCCGGACAGTGTCATTCGCTCGGTGCTCCACTACGAGGAGATCGACGCGGTCCGTCCTGATTGGAAGGAAGTCGTCACGGCTAGCGGATTCAACGCGTGGATCGCTGCGGCGGTTCCCGGTGGGCAGCCCAACAACCGTCGGCAGCGATTGTCCGGCTCGGCGCCCATCGTCATCGCATTGCTCGAAGAGTACCCCGGCAAGGTCGTCCCCGTGCCCACACCACCCGAGGATGACTGTGCACCGCTGCCGAACGGTGGTCCGGGAGTCTACTACCAGCTGACCCAAGAGGACTGGCAATACCTGATGGATCGCGAAGGCTTCGTCACCCAGGTGGCTGCCCTGGTGGGCGAGAAGTTCGATACTGAGAAGGAATTGGACGAGGCGATTGGTCCGACCGCGGACCTACTGTACGACGAGTGTGCGGAACGGAAGTTCCTCTCGACGATGCAGGAGAGCGCACGGACATATCGTCTCACCGCAGAATCGTTGAAGCAGTTCCGCGACGAACTGACCCTGCCAACGGGAGGCCAGAGCAGAGGAGACAGCCGCGTGACGCAAGACATCCTATTGGCGCTCCAGGATCTGGTGGACGAGGATTTCGAAAGCGAGGAAAAGCTCGCCCAGATCGTCAGATTCAAGGTAAAGCTTGCATTGGAAGGTGCGAGCCCCACGGTATTGGACGCACAGAGCGCGCCGCAGCCTGCGCCCGCGAGCAGCAGAATGGCTGCCCAGATCGAGGCAATGGTCCGGCGGGTGGTGAGATTTGCGGAAAGCAAGGTCTCCGCCTACGCCGTCACCGGTCAGACGGTGCAGGCGCTGAACGGCGAGCCGCAGTTCGCCGCCTTTCCTGAGATCTTGTTGGAGAGGCTCAAATCGTTGCTGGGCGTTCCCTATCTCAATGCCCGCGTGTACGAGACCGCCGTCCGCAATGCTATGGCACCCAAGCCGGGCGATGGGACGGAAGTCCAACCCATCGAGGGGGTGACAGGAGGGGGCGTCGAGCAGTACGTGCGAGCAATGGTAACCCAGGCTAGAAAAGAGGGAGAGCCGAAAGCCCCCCATGACTTGAAAGCGGAAGAAAATTGTGGCTGTGCCCGAGAGTGGGACACTGTTGGTAGAAATCGCTTCACCGTTTACGGATTTTACCCATTCTGGATGTCTGCACTTGGTGACGAAAATGACACCGAAAGGCCCGAGGGGGATCAAGAGATTGCCGACGCCGGAATTGCCATCAATTTTGGCGTGTTGAGCCGAATCGGCTACTACGCACTGGAGCTCGACGGAAAAGGGGAAATCCCGAATCGCGGGCATTGGACAGACAAGAAGTATCGCACCAAGGATTTCATCAAGACGGCACACAAGTATCTCAGCAAAGTCGATTTGGTCATCGAGGCCGCGTATTGGCGGACTTTGGACGACAGCACGCTTGAGAGGGCCGTCAATTCGATTTGGAGTTTCCTGGATCCAGTGGAGTCGCCGAACTCGTTTAAACCGGACGGCGTAACGCTTTACTTTCCGGACTTTTCACGAAGCGACGTCAAAGACCAGGAAAACATCGTCAAATTAGTAAAAAAACTCCACGATAAAATCAACGATCAAGCCCCGGAGCAATCGAGCCGGAATCTGGGAACGGTGTTCGGTGGGTCCACACCGAACGAAAGCCCTTCCGTAAACATTCTTATCGACGCGATTGGCCTCGGCCACGATCGGCACCAGCCTCACCGTACCGACGACCAAGTCACCATGGACTTGAATTTCTTGGGGGGCTTGAGCGGTATCCTGGATCAGGAGCAATCGATGGTGGATTTGGTGCTCGTCCTCGTCGGTCAGCCCGTGACCGACACAAAGAAGATCGTGCGATTGGCCGTTGAGGACGAGTTCCAAGGGGAGGCAAGAACAAACATACTCAGAAAGATTGTCCCGGTGATCCCGCCCAACGGACATCGGATAATCGGCGGAACGGCCAGCGATGCTGTGCCTGGCAGTCCCAGCGACCTATACCGGCAATTGCAGCATGACCTCGTCTATTTCCGAGACAACTTTCGCGGTGCGGCTTTTTGGCCAGCGGTGACGACCACGCGGAACGAGCAGGACTTGGAAGACCAAGCTGTATTGCAGCAGCGTTTGGTGCGCACGTTCGCGCAGTCGGATGGCACGGAACTCGCGTTGCAGATTGGTGAAACCTCCGTGCCGGATGTTTGTGTTTATGTGTGCCCAAACCGCGCCTACCTGAAGGCTTTCTTCTTCGGAGTTCTGGGAATCCTTCTGTTGCTCGCGGTGCCGGCATACTGGAATTGCGGGTTCAGGAGTCTCCTGGCCAGGTACATTCTGCCAATACTGGCGATCGTCGGCTTGTTGATCGTGCTGTTTGTCGCCGTGATCACATGCGTCCCCACATGGAACGAGATCGAGAACGAGATCCTCGGCGCACTGGTGGTGATTCTCATTGCATCGTGGCTCGTTTATTACATCAGGAAGGTCAAGCAGGGACCATTGCCGTAATGAATTTTCCCGACACAAAAGTTTCGCTCGAATCGTTTTGCTGCAATTCCTTGACAGCGAAATAGGGGGTGCACATGGAGTCGAAAAATTGGTGGTGGTTGTCGCTGATCGTGTCTGCCGTGTTCATTGTCGTGCTGGTGCAGCTCTGGTCGCTCATGAATCATTACGAGATCGAGCCGACACAATTAACCAATGCGGAGGCGGTTGACCGCTATTTGCAGGACAATTGGGAGAACATAGAACAGAATGGACGTGTCGTATCCGTACCCCTGACAAAAATACCCACTGGGATATTTATCCAGTCGTTGAAGTTCTTTAACTCAACAGAAGTGAATCTAACGGGATATATCTGGCAGCGTTACACCGATGGTGTTAACGACAACTACAAGCCGGACAGTAACACCGCAGGGTTCATATTGCCGGAGCAGGTTCAGACGGGAAACGATATCGAACCAAAGGAGGTGTACCGCGTGCGGCAGGGCGAGGAGGAGACCGTAGGCTGGTATTTCGAAGCCACGTTGCGTCAGCCGTTCGACTATTTCTTCTATCCATTCGATCACAAAACCGTCTGGGTCCGCCTTTGGCCGAAGGAGTTTTCGGGCAATGTGGTTTTGGTGCCTGATTTCGCCGCCTACAAAGCCACCGGATTGAAGGATGTTTTCGGAATCGACAATGAGATCGTTCTAGGGACCTGGGAGCGGGATAACACCTATTTTGATTTCAGGCCCACCTGTTACGACACCAACTTCGGAATAGATAACTATGTGGGTCAAGAGGGCTTCCCGGAGCTTCACTACAACTTTGTGATCAAGCGGAAGTCGGGCAACGCCTTCATCGTCTATATGCTGCCACTGTTCCTCGTCGCAGCGTTGCTTTTCAGTGCCTTGCTCACAGTCACCGCGGAACCGAATTTGGCGAGCACCCACGGTTTCAATACCTCCGGTGTCCTGGGTACCTGTTCAGTGTTGTTTTTTGTCGTGCTTTTGGCGCACATTCAGCTTCGAGAACAGTTTGCGGGCTCGAGCATCGTATACATGGAATATTTCTACTTCCTCATGTATGGCATGCTGGTGGCAGCCGGGGCGAATACTTATATGTTTTCCATGAAGGCCGCGCCGACCCTCAAGATCATCCATTACCAGGACAATCTGATTCCAAAAGTTCTGTACTGGCCCGCCGTTCTCTTGTTCATGATCGCGATCACGTCGTATGTGCTGTGGGGCGTTGGCGCTGCCGACGTGCGGCAGATGGACAAGTGCTCGCCCGGGGCCAGTTCCGCTTACTTTCATTCTGCGGCCCCGCGCGTAGCCAGCGCGGTTACGCACTCTCTGCCGTTGAACCATGCCCATTTCGGTACAGGAACACCGTGAAATCGTCCTCCAGGTACCCCCGGACAACCTTGACTCGAGGCGATAGGGTCTCGCAAAACGCGACGACCTTATCGCAGTCATGGCCGACGAGCAGCTCATGCTCGGGGAAGCGATCTGCGTCCAGCATATTGAAGGCCAGCGCTCTGCCGGCGGCGGCGTACATCTTCTGAATCATTCGAAAGCAAAAGTCGGAATTGTCGCAGCGATACCCAAGAGCACCGGAGGCGATCACATAATCGACTTGGGGCAGGCCCACGGCGGTGAAGTCGGTGCGGTAGAAGAACGTGTCTGCGTCGTTGCCGTAGCGCATAGTCGCGCTATCGATAAATTCGGGCATCTGATCAATGCCGATGTAGGTGAAATCCGAGAATCGGCGGTCCAAATACCCTCTCAGATCTCCGTAGCCGCAGCCCACATCGAGCAGCGAGCAGCCACTCAAATCCCCCACTTTGGAAATTGCTTCGAACCGTTTCCGCTGGCTTTCACCGCTCTTCCAGCCCAACGCTTTGGCAGTCCCACCCTGGTACTCGGCAATGCGATGGCGGTGAAAATGAATGATGGTCGCTTTCTCAATGAGATTCATCACTGCTGATCTATTGCCGGAGCGGCCCTGACCCCTTGGCCCGGGCGCCGTACGACTTTTCCTCTGTGCGGTAGGTTGTTATAAGTCCGCGGACTTGGTTGGTTGTCGGCAGATTCCAGCCGAGTACAAGCACAACATGCTTTAATGCACCAAGGGGCAATCACAATGCGCAAACAACTCATTCTTACTGTCCTCGGCGCTTGGCTGGCCGCCGCCATGGGCAACGCCAGCGCCGACGGTCATTTCGGCACCGCCGAGGAGGCCAAGGCCATGTTGGAAAAAGCTGTCGAAGCCCTCAACGCCGACGAGGCTCAGGCCCTGGAGATGTTCGCCAATGGCGAGGGCGGATTCAAGGACCGCGACCTCTATCCGTTCTGCGGCGGCCCGGACGGCAACTTCAGCGCCCACCCCTCACTGACCGGCAAGAGTCTGAAAGATCTCAAAGACAAGGCCGACAAGCCGCTGGGCGAAGAAATATACGCCATGGCGGAGGAGGGTCAAGTCAAGGAGGTGAGCTACATGTGGCCGCGGCCGGGTGAGACCGACCCCGTCCAGAAGGTGAGCTTCGTCACCAAGGTGGGTGATCAGGTCTGCGCCGTTGGATACTATCAACAATAACTCACCCGTGCCCACCCCCACAGAGGGCGCCGCCCGGCGCCCTCTTGCTTTCCAATAGTGGGGCCGAGTCTTTTTTCATATTTTTTGCTCCTGCAGAAAATCGGAATTTGCTGTTCCATCGGCTGTACGGTACGACTTGCCGCCTCGGTGACCCGTGGATCACAAGGTATAGGTCCTTCATGGGCCAAGCGCCGGTCGGACTGGATGTCGACGTTATCCAGGTTTCCCGAGTCCAGGAGTACGAGAACTTTCCGGCTGATGTCCATAGGGCAGCATGCGGGCAGTCGCAGATGCGGGCTCGCTCCTAGCCCAGATATTTCACCAGGGCGGCTGCGAATTCCGCCAGCATCCGGGGTCCCTGATGAAGTATCCGGGCTAGGGAGGGCATTTGATCGAGCGAGCACCTCACCCGATCGCGAGAAACGACCAAGGCGCTCAGTAGTTGGATCATGAGTCAGTATGCCGACGGATTTGTGCTTCCGGTCCCGAAAGCGAATTTGGAAGCATGTCGCCGCATGGCGGTTGAGGCAGACCAAGTCTGGCGGGAGCATGGCGCGCTCGAGCATATCGAGTGCATTGCTGACGACGTGAAGCCCGGTGAGATCTCGTCCAATTGTGCAGGCAGAAGGTATGCCGGGTGCATGGGTGGCGGCAACCATTGAAAGTCTCGGTTTTCAGGCGTAGGTTTAGCAGTCTGCAGTAAAACGTCGGGCCCCTGCCGACCGGTGCGGGCGCCGCGACCATCGGGAGGGAACCATGAATATCCTCAGAATCCTGTCTTTGGCATCCGTCTGCGGACTACTGGGCTGCGCGAGCCTCGAGCCGTCGACGCAGACAGCCCGCAGTGCCGAATCCGATCCTGCGCTGGTTGCCAGGGCGGGCGCACCGCTGTTCGAGGGAATGGGTGATTACCACCGTCCCATAACGACACGCGATCCGGGGGCGCAACGCTATTTCGATCAAGGCATGGTGATGACATTCGGATTCAACCACGCCGAGGCCATACGCTCGTTCCGCGCCGCTCAGAAACTCGATTCCGATTGCGCCATGTGTTTCTGGGGCGAGGCGCTCGCCACCGGTCCGAATATCAACGTGACGAGCAAAGGCAAGGCGGTCATGTCGCCGGAGGATCGCGTCGCCGCCTTCAAGGCATTGCAGGCGGCCGTTCGCCTGAAACCCAACGCAACACCCGAGGAACGCGATCTCATTGACGCGCTGGCTCACCGCTACAACGGCAAGCCGGATACGGACCGGGATCCACTCGATCGCGCCTATGCCGAGGCGATGCGCCGCTACGTCGACACGTATCCCAAGGACGACGACGCAGCGGCACTTTACGCCGAGGCGTGGATGAACACCATGCCCTGGAATTACTGGTCCGACGATGGCCGGCCCAAGAGCGAAACCGTCGAGGTAATCCGATCGTTGGAATCGATACTCGAGCGAAACGATCGACACCCGCTGGCACTCCACCTCTATATTCATGCCGTCGAGGCCTCGTCGAATCCGGGCCGCGCCGAGCCTGCGGCAGACAATCTCGCCAATCTGGTGCCGGGCTCCGGACATCTCGTGCACATGCCGGCACACATCTACTGGCGTGTGGGCCGTTACAACGATGCATCCGAAGCCAATGTCCGCGCAGCGGCAGTGGACGAGGACTACATTGCGCAATGCAATGCGCAGGGTTTTTATCCGGCGCTCTATTACCCGCATAACATTCACTTTCTCTGGGCGGCATCGAGCATGGAGGGGCGGAGTGCCGTGGCGATCGACGCGGCGCGCAAAGTGGCGGCGAACGTGCGCGCGGAGCAGATCGAGCAATACCCGACGGTCGAGTTCTTTCAAACAATCCCGCTGCTCGCGCTAACGCAGTTCGGGCGGTGGGACGAGGTCCTGGCAGAGCCCAAACCGCCGGCGTCGCTCAATTACTCGACGGCCATCTGGCACTACGCACGTGGCACGGCGTTGGCCAACAAGGGCGACATTGCCGCCGCCACCGAGGCACGCCGCATGCTCGCACCGCTGACAGAGTCCGCTCAGGTTCGTTTTCTCGATAGTGCCGACTACCCGGCGTCCGTGTTGCTGCAGATCGCTGATCAGCTGTTGGCTGGCGATATTGCCATGGTGCAGAGCGACGTCGACCACGCCATCGAGCACCATAGCCGGGCGGTTGCGCTCCAAGACGGGTTGCCCTACATGGAACCGCCGTTCTGGTACTACCCGACGCGGCAGTCTCTCGGCAAAAGCCTTCTTGCCGCACACCGGTACGCGGAGGCTGAGGCGGTGTATCGGAAAGATCTCGAGGACTATCCGCGCAACGGGTGGTCGATGTTCGGTCTCATCCAGAGCCTCGAGGCACAGTTCAAGCGGGCCGAAGCCGAGACAGTGCGCCGTCAGTTCCGACAGGTTTGGGAAAATGCGGATATCGAGCTGACAAGCTCGCGAATTTGACCCGGTGCGACGGAACTCACCCGTGCTCGACCTGCTGGAACATGCCAACGTGGCCCTCGCCCTTGCTCAACCGAGCATAGCGAAAGCCATTGAACGCAGTAAGGGCCGAATTGCTCTGCATGTCGTCATTCTCGATCCGAGATACCCGTACGACCCGAACGCTCAGATCCCCATTCTCAAACAGACTACCTACGGTGAGCCCGATACCGGCAAGTGGCCAAGAGACTTCGCCGCGATTGCCCGTTCGAAGGCGCGGGTGTGCTGGCGCACAGGCATGAGCAGTCGCCTGGTTGGTGAGAGTGCGCCGTATTTGTACGAGGATGGCGACACCAAGTTTCCCGGTGGGGTCGTATGCGATGGTCTCATCGTCGCGGCCAGCGGTCTTGACTGGCAGCTGGACGAAGCGTGCGCCCACGTGGTCAGCGCCTTCTTCCGAGCGCAGGTTCGTATGGCGCGCGACCAGGCCATGGAAAACACCGAGTGCCTTTTCTTTTCTGACTGAATGAATGGGGTCAAGTCTCTTGTTCAATTTTTTGCGTGGATGGGAGCCGACAAGAAATTGAGGAAAAGACCCGACCCCATTGCCTGTTGCTTGCCCCCTCATTGAATGGGGGTGATGTTCTGGTTCACACGGAAAAGACTGGTCGGGTCGTATTCGGACTTGATTGATACCAGCACTATCGTAGTGCCCACCATAGCTGGCCCGCGTCGCTCACCCGGCTCCCGGATGAGAGTGCGGTTTCGGTGGTTCCGGGTGCGCTTTGAGAGAAAAGCGTAGCCGTCGCGACGGTTAACTCGGATATTTCACCAGGGCGGCCTTCGGCTAGCTCGCATGTGGTTGATCGGTAGTAGTTTATGTCCAGTTTAGCGGCTCAGTTCTGGCGTACAAAGTGTACCGCCTCCAAAGGCCTACCCCGGCCCTGGCGGTTTCTCGCTCGCCCTGACTTGCTCTTCAATCAAGTTGTCGCTACGGCTACAACTTTTCGTCCAGGGCGCTTGC
>JBFGYN010000014.1:0-18303 GCA_041587415.1 Candidatus Competibacterales bacterium
AAGCGCCACTGGGATTCCGTTGCCGTCATGCGCTGTTTCGGCGCAACCCAGGCAACGGTGACCCAGCTCTTTGTTCTCGAAATGCTCCTGCTCGGGACCATTGCTGGCGGAATCGGGGTCGCAGCCGGTTTTTTCGCCCAGGAAATTCTCGCTCGAATTCTGGGTGAGCTGGTTTCCGGCGTCCTGCCGTGGCCGTCTGCAGCGCCCGCGGTGCCGGCCCTGGCGACCGGATTGGTCGCGCTTGCAGGTTTCGGGTTGCCGCCCATTATGCGTCTACGAGAGGTACCACCCGCCCGCGTGCTCAGACGAGATGTGGGACCCGTGCGGCCCATGACCGCAACCGCCTATGCAGGGGCCGCCATCATGTTGGTTGCGTTGGTCGCGTGGCAGGCCGCGGACGCGCTCCTGGCGGCATGGGTCGTCGGCGGTGCGATCGTGACGCTCGCCGTACTCGCAATGGCCGCCGCCGCGCTGGTAGCCATTCTCGGGCGATTGCGCGGGCGGGTCGGCATCGCCTGGCGCTTCGGATTGGCGAACATCGCGCGGCGTGGGCCGGGTACGATCATCCAGGTCGTTGCACTGGGACTCGGCGTGATGGTGCTCTTGACATTGACCTTGGTTCGAAGCCAGCTCTTGGCCGACTGGGAAGCAAGTCTGCCGGCGGACGCGCCGAATCATTTCCTCATCAACATCGGTGAGTCGGACGTGCCGGCCCTGGATGCATTCCTCGAGGAAAACGGTGCGCGGTCGGCGGGTCTTTATCCAATGATCCGGGGGCGGCTAGTGGAGATTGACGGGGAGCCGGTCGACCCGGATGCCTACGACAATCCCCGAGCGCAACGTCTGGCAGGCCGCGAATTCAATTTGAGTTGGGCCGCCGGGCTGCAGTCGGACAATCGCATCGTGGCAGGCTCCTGGTGGCCCGAGGAGGGCGCCGGGCCAAATGCGTCGCCGCCCATATCCCCACAAATTTCCATTGAGACGGAAATTGCCGAGACGCTGGGTGTGGAATTGGGTGATCAGCTGCGTTTTCGGATCGCCGACCGCAATGTGACCGCTCCGGTGACCAGCCTTCGTACCGTCGAATGGGACTCCTTTCATCCCAACTTTTTCGTCATTTTCCCACCCGGAGCGCTTGATGGCTTGCCCGCCACCTGGATTACGAGTTTTCACTTGGGATCGGAGCGCTCGAACGTGCTCGCGGAACTGAATCGTCGCTTTCCGGGCGTCACCATTATCGACGTGGATGCGCTCATGAGCAAAGTGCGTGAGATCATCGATCGAGTGGTGCTCGCCGTGGAGTACGTATTTCTTTTCACTGTGCTTGCCGGGCTCATGGTCCTCTACGCCGCCATCGAAGCAAGTCGAGACGAGCGCGTGATGGAAGGTGCCGTGCTGCGGACACTTGGTGCTCGGAAACAGACCGTCATCCGCAGTCTGGTGGCCGAATTGGCGGCGTTGGGGCTGGTGGCGGGAACCGTTGCCGCTGTTGCCGCGTCTCTATTGGGATTCGGGCTTGCGGAATTCCTGTTCGGCTTCGGGTACGAGTTCGATCTTCGAATTTTATTGGTTGGTGCCTTCGTCGGTGTGGTGGGCGTGACGCTCGCTGGCCTGGTTGCGATGCGTGGACTGCTGGACCAACCGCCGGCTCGGGTCTTGAGAGAGGAAGTGTGAGCCCCGCCATCCGGGTGCTGCTGCTCGCGGTTCACTGGGCGGTCCAAGAACCACGGAAATTCGTGCACGCTTGTTAGCCCGAACCTTGTGCCAAGGCGCTCCGTATCGACTGGTTTTTGAGAAAATCAAAGCCCAGTTAGCGTGTTCGACGCTAGCGGCCGGTCTTTGTCCTGGCTATCTGGCTTTTTGCCGGTTCTGGCCGCCCATATCGTCCGGTTACCCGGCGAATCGACATGGCGCACCGACTCTTGCGCGATCGAACAATCTGGTCTGGCCGACCCTGTGCGAAACTCCCGGATCCCGACGCAACGTCCGGGCTTGCCGTCATTTTCGGAGCGCCGCATTGAATCAGTGAGCCGCCTATTTCTCGAGCCGATCTGGCCTGTGTCTCGGGGTGCCCACCGAAAATTGTTGCTCCGCGTTGCCATTTGTTGCTGACAAAAGACAAAAGACGTGCTAGACCTGTTCACAAGTCTCCCAAATTTCGTTGCCCGGAACAGGGGGGTTGACGTCAGCCTCAATAAGAAGACCTAAGAACTTCGCGAGGAACCAACTGATGAGTAACGTTGTTCGTTTCCCTGCTCACCGTACAGGAACGCGGCGCGGCACGGGCAATCCAAGATTGAGTCTTGCGTTTGCGATCGCCGCCATGCCGGTCCGGACGGGCGCAGCGTGGGCGGGGGTATGGTTCGATTTTGCCAATCGTTTTTGGGGCGTGTACGAAGCTGGATTAACCACAGGGAGCGTTACATCGCGGGGCGCCAGCCGCCGCCCGCAGAGCACCAGCGATGCGGGTTAGGCCGAAGCGTGCACCAGGGCGCTCATGGGTGGTTGTGTCATCTATAGATAAGAGATGCTTGTCTCTCTATCAGTGGCTAATGACAGGTCACCGTTCGCGCTAGGTGAACAGCGCCAACTGCGTTCCAACTGTCTGGGTCTGAAACTGAGTGCAATCCAACTCGTCCGGATGTCGCGCCAGTCCGTAACGTTTGCAGGCCAGCTGGAATCGGCGCTCGATAAGGTCCGCGTACGGGCCACTGCCCCGCATGCGCCGGCCGAATCTCGAGTCATTGTCCCGCCCGCCGCGCATTTCCCGGATGATACTCATCACATGTGCAGCTTTGTGCGGCGCGTGCTCTTCCAGCCACGCCTGGAAGAGATCGCCGACCTCAAGCGGCAGGCGCAGCATCACGTAGCTTGCCCAGCGCGCGCCGGCCTCGCGCGCCGACGTCAAGATCGATTCCAGTTCTGCGTCAGTCAGGGCAGGAATGATCGGTGCGACTAGAACGCCTATGGCGATGCCCGAATCCGCCAGGCGCCGAATTGTTTCGATTCTTCTCGCCGGTGCGCACGCACGCGGTTCCAGTCGGCGCGCAAGTCCGTGGTCGAGCGTTGTCACGCTGATGGCGACGGATGCCAGATTCCGTTCGGCGAGCCGGAGCAGAAGATCCGCGTCCCGCTCGATGAGAGACGACTTGGACAGCGTGTATACGGGGTGCCTGCACCGGTCGAGCACCCCCAGTATCCCACGCGTGACCTTCAGATGGCGTTCGATGGGTTGCCAGGCATCCGTATTGACGCCGAGCGCAATCGGTCGGCACCGATACGCGGGCTTTGCGAGCTCGACGGTGAGCAGTTCGGCAGCATTTGCTTTCTGAAATAGGCGGGATTCGAAGTCCAGCCCCGGTGACAGGCCGAGAAAGGCGTGGCTCGGGCGGGCATAACAGTAGATGCAACCGTGCTCGCAGCCACGATACGGATTGACGGAACGGTCGAATGGAATATCCGGTGATTGATTGTAGTTTATGATCGTGCGCGCCGCGTCCACGGACACAGTGGTGCGCAGGGGAGGCAATGGCTCGTCCAAAGTGCCCCAGCCATCGTCGAAGTCCTCGCGGCGCCGGCTGTCGTAGCGATTGTTGGGATTGCTGACCGCGCCGCGCCCCTTTCGTGCTTTTCTCGGGGAATCACCGCAAAGCTTGGTCATGGCTTCGACGACCTTCGTGCTCTAGAACAGAACCATCTCGAATTCCTCTTTGCCGACGCCGCATTCGGGGCAGTGCCAGTCCTCCGGAATGTCCTCCCAGCGCGTTCCCGGCGCAATCCCTTCCTCCGGAAGGCCTTCCGCTTCGTCGTAAATGAACCCACAAATCCGGCACTGCCAGACCCGCGGTTCCTCGTTCTCGAAAATTGCAGTATTCCTCTCGCTCACAACGCCAAATGCTAACGCATCGCGAGTGTCTCGTCTCGCGATCGAAGTCTTGGGCCAGACCCTCTGTTGTGATCTGCTGTGTCACCGCAGGGGTAGACGCTAGTCCAACGCACCGCCGCAACTGGAGCCCTGCCCCGCGGTGCAGCCGTAGCAATGGTCGGCAATCATGATGGGTCGCCCGTCCAGATCTTTATCGATGAGCTGCCGTACGTGGATTCGCGGGCGATGATCGAGACGCGACGCAATCCCCAGCATCTGATTGAAATCGCAGTCGTAGGCGTAGCCGCGCCAGTCGATACTCAGCAGCGTTCGGCACATGACCGACTCCAGATTCTCCTCGCGGTAGGCGTTTCGAAGAAGGTCCATGTACTCCCTGAATTGGCCCTTGGAAATGAGCATGCTGCCGAATCGCTGAATCGGCATATTGGTCAGGGTGTAGAGCTTGTTGAAATGAATCCCGTAGCGTTCCATCAGGTGACGTTTGTAATCCGTTTCCAAGGCATCCTGTGGTGGCGGTAGAGCCGCGCCCTGGGGATTGTAAACAAGGTTCAAGACCAATCGGGAGTCGGGAACTCCGTAGCCTAGGCGGTTGAGCCGCTGCAACGCCCGCACGCTGGTCTCGAAAACCCCCGTTCCGCGCTGGGCGTCGACGTTCTGCTCCAGGTAACAAGGCAGCGAGGCGACGACTTCGATTTGGTGCTCGGCCAGAAACTCGGCGAGCGATTCCTGTCCCGGTTCTTCCAGCACGGTCAAATTGCAGCGATCCATGACATGGGCGCCGAGGCGGCGACCCTCCACAACCAGATGTCGGAACTGTGGGTTGAGCTCCGGGGCGCCGCCCGTTATGTCGAGCGTCGTGGCGGTGCTCGCCTCGAGCAGACGCAGTACGTCGTCCGCCGTTTCCCGAGACATCATCTCCTTGCGCTTCGGACCCGCGTTGACGTGGCAGTGAAGGCACGTTTGGTTGCACCGATACCCCACGTTCACTTGTAGCGTCTCCAAACGGCGTCTCTGAATTGGGGGGAAGTCCGTCGCCCTCAATAGTGGAAGCGTGGCGTGCATTCAATCAGTCTCCGGGGAATCGATGGCCGCACAGCTTTTTCTTGATTGTCCTATTCTACGCCATTCCCTTGTCCCTTGGATGCGGACGGATTCTTTTCGGGACTTAGAAACGGCTGCACCAACAACCACTGGAGTCCCAGGAATCGGCGATCGCGGAAAACCTCCAAACCGATGGTCATACCCAGGTGGCCGGCTGCCGGTTGGTCCCGGTAGGTGCCGAATAGTCTGTCCCACCACGGCAGATTGAAGCCGAAGTTGCTGTCCGTCTCCGTGCGCACTACGGAATGATGCACGCGGTGCATATCCGGCGTAACGAGTACCCAGCGCAAGGTTCGGTCCAAAACCGCAGGCAAGCGCACGTTGCCGTGGTTGAAGAGGGCCGTGGTATTCAGAAGCACTTCGAATACCAACACGGCGACCGGTGCGGCACCGAGGGCCGTCACCAGCAGCAGCTTGAACAGCATGGACAGCAGGATCTCCAACGGGTGGAAGCGAAGCCCCGTGCTGGTGTCGAAATCCAGATCCGAATGGTGCATTCGGTGTAGCCGCCAAAGGAGCGGTACCTTGTGCATCGCCACGTGCTGGCCGTAGATGGCGAGGTCCAGTACCACGATGGCAAGCAGGAACTCGGTCCACTGCGTCCAATCGATGTGATTCAGCAGACCCCACTGGTGTTCCGCGGCGTACGACGCTGCTCCTACCGCAAGAACGGGCAAAGCCACTCGCAGGAGCGCGCTGTCGATGACCACGAGTGCCAGGTTGGCAGCCCAGCGTCGCGTTTTGGACATGGACAAAGGGCGTGCCGCCGCCAGGGACTCCCACCCCGCCATCACCGACAGGGTGCCCACAAAGAACGCCACGCGGACGGCGGCCTCGTTGGCGAGAAGAACCTGAGCGAGGTTTTCCAAGTGTCGGTCTTCCTCGTGAATCCTCGCGGCATTCGGTTACCATCGGCCCTCCCCCGACAGATGTAAACTGTCTGTAGGTCGATACCAGCACCGACTCGAGGAACGTGCCAATGGCCGAAACCGGATTCGGAGGCTATCCCGCGACGCGCATGCGCCGAATGCGGGGAGCCGAGTTTACGCGTCGCCTAATGAGAGAGACGTCAATCTCCGTAGACAACCTCGTTTATCCGATGTTCGTCCTCGAAGGCGAAGGCCGTGCGGAAACAATCGCGTCGATGCCCGGCATCGAACGGGTTTCCGTCGATCGACTTCTGCTCGAGGCGGATGAATTGGTCGCGCTCGGCGTTCCTGCCGTGGCATTGTTTCCCGTCATCGATTCGACCGGCAAGTCCGAGACAGCGGAGGAGGCCTACAATTCGGATGGCCTTCTTCAACGGGCTGTACGGGCACTCAAGTCCCATTATCCGGAACTGGGTGTCATCACGGATGTGGCATTGGATCCGTATACCAGCCATGGCCAAGACGGTCTCGTGGACAAGTCAGGTTACGTGGTCAACGACGAGACCGTCGAAGTGCTCGTCCGTCAGTCGCTCTCCCACGCCGAGGCGGGGGCCGACGTGGTCGCCCCCTCGGACATGATGGACGGGCGGATCGGGCGCATTCGCGGGGCGCTGGAGGAGGCCGGTTTCCGCAATACGCGGATTTTGGCTTATTCCGCCAAATACGCCTCCACCTTCTACGGGCCGTTTCGGGAGGCGGTCGGCTCGGCTGGAAATCTTGGCGGCGGCAACAAGTTCAGTTACCAGATGGACCCGGCCAATTCCGACGAAGCTCTGCGCGAAGTGGCCCTCGACCTACAGGAGGGCGCAGACATGGTGATGATCAAGCCTGGCTTGCCCTATCTCGATATCGTTCGGCGGGTGAAGGACCAGTTCGGGGCCCCGACATTGGTGTACCAGGTGAGCGGCGAGTATGCGATGCTCAGGGCCGCCATCCAAAACGGTTGGCTGGAAGAGAGAGCTGTCGTTCTGGAAGCACTGACGTCGATGCGCCGGGCCGGTGCGGACGGCATTCTCACCTATTTTGCCAAGACCGTGGCCGGCTGGCTCCGCGAGGGCCGTTGAACACTGGGACGTGCCCAGATGCCACCAAATCGACCCCGGTCGCGAATCGAGCCGACGAAGGCAACAACGTGCCCAAAATCGACCGCTACGCCGTGATGGGCAACCCCATCGGCCATAGCAAGAGCCCCCGGATTCACACCATGTTTGCCAAGCAGACTAGGCAGCATCTCGTCTACGAGGCCATCTTGGTCGGTTTGGGCCGATTCCCCGATGCGGTGGGCGAGTTTCGCCAAGCGGGCGGTAAGGGCTTGAATGTTACTGTTCCGTTCAAACAGGATGCCTGGAGTTATGCCGAGGAGCGCACGGCTCGCGCCGAGCGAGCGGGCGCCGTGAACACGCTGGTGCTGCGAGAGGACGGCTCGACCTTGGGGGAAAATACTGACGGCGTCGGTTTGGTCCGCGACCTGTGCGTCAATCATGGTGTCGCACTGGCGCGGCGGCGTATTCTGGTCCTGGGGGCCGGTGGCGCGGTTCGCGGTGTGCTGGAGCCGGTTTTGTTCGAGCGTCCGGAGTCGGTGGTCATCGCCAACCGTACACCCGAGAAGGCGGAGCTGCTTGCGCAGGAGTTTGCGGATATGGGAACTGTCCGGGGCTGCGGGTTAGAGAGCCTGGGAACGGAATCGTTTCACGTCATTGTCAACGGTACGGCGGCGGGATTAACAGGTGACGTTCCGCCTCTCGACGACGGAGTGCTCGAACCGGGAGGCTGCTGCTACGACATGGTGTACGCAAATGAGCCGACTGCCTTCGTCCGATGGGCTCGTGCCCACGACGCGGCGCTGGCACTGGATGGTCTCGGGATGCTCGTGGAGCAGGCGGCAGAATCGTTTCAGATCTGGCGCGGGGTTCGGCCCGACACGGAATCCGTCATCGCCGCGCTGCGTTGACGCGAGCGCAGTCGAATCAATCCGCGTCTCCTGCGTCGCCCTGCCCCCCTTCGTGCTCGACGCGCCGGCTCATCCACTGTCGTCGTTTCGCGAGCTGCTCTGGGGTCGCCGGCCCGCGCTTCCGATTTCTCTTTCTCCTGAACACGATGATCGCTACCAGCACGGCAAAGATGGCCAGCGGGGCGGCGTCCGATAGGCTGGGGCCGTTCTCCTCCTGTGCCCAAACCGGAACCAAGCCACTGACGGCGAGCAGAGCGAGGGAGCCGCACAGGCGCAAGAAGACGTGGCAACAGAGTCGCGTCATGTGATGCCATTTCCACCATCGGTTCGCGCCAATCGCTGCTGCTCTTCCTTTGCGTACCGTTGCAGGATGGGCAGAAATGTTTCGAAGTCCGCAGCCAGAGACGCCTTGACCGTGTCCAGGGATGCGACGACCCCAGACAGATCCACTGGCCGGCGAAACCGCTGCCCGACACCGTAAATAGCCCGCCCCACCAATGCCTCGTCTCGATAGCCCACGAGCAAGTCCTTGCTTATGGTGTAGCGCATCCGATGCTGCATTCCATGGGGTAGTTCGTGCCACCGTTCTCGAAGCAAACTGTAAACCTGTCCCGCGAAGGGTTCCAGTTGCACAGGGTGCACGGTGTTCCACTTCAGCGCCAGCAGGTGGTCGAACCAGAGGTCGAGAATAATGCCGGCGAAGCGACGGTAGTCGGCCCTGATGCGCCCGCGCGCGCGGGTGACCACTTGGTGGCCGTCCGTGAAGGCGTCGACGCGGCGGTGCAGTTTCACACCCGGGCGGTACCTGGCGGGCACCCGCTCGTCCACGGGCCCCTTGACGAAGTCGCCCATCAGGTTGCCCACCAGGTCGTCCGGGTGGTTTCCGGCAAGGAGCAGATGGCCGAGATAATTCATTGAGACGTTTGGCCGAGCGATGGCAACACGTATACCCTATCCGAAATTCAGTCGGAACGGAGCGTGAGCATGGGAACTTCGGTGACGCTCAGCAGCACCGATGGGCATGACATGAACGCCTACAGTGCACCGGCACGAAGTGAGCGAAAAGGTGCCGTGGTCATCGTGCAGGAGATCTTTGGCGTTAACGGTCACATCCGCGACGTGTGCGACCGCTACGCATCCGAGGGCTACGATGCGATCGCCCCAGCTCTGTTCGATCGGATCCGCCCCGGTGTGGAGTTGGGCTACGATCAAAATGGGATCGAAGAGGGACGCAGGCTCGCGGCCGCCGCCGGTTGGGACGACCCGGTGCGAGACATTGCTGCGGCCGCGCAGGCAGTCGATTCCCGCGGCGAGGCTGGTGTGATTGGTTTCTGCTGGGGCGCTTCGTGGACTTGGCTCGCCGCCTGCCGAGCCGATTTGGGTTGCGCCATTTGCTACTACGGGCGCCACATTGTCGAGTTTCTCGAGGAAGCTCCGCGCTGTCCGGTGCTCCTGCAGTTCGGGGCTGAGGATGCCTCCATACCACTCGAGAACGTGGACCGGATCCGCGCGGCTTACCCCGACATGGCAATACAGGTCTACGAGGGTGCTGGACACGGTTTCAATTGTGACCGCCGCAGCGACTACCGCCAGGACATCGCCGAGTTGGCATTCGAGCGCACGCGCATGTTCCTGCGGGAACATCTCTTCGACGCCCCGTAGAAGAAAATCTGCACGCAATGCCAAATTGCTACGGTGCCGGCTCCGGACCCAGAAATCGTCAAAGGTACTCAAAAATGGTCTCGCGCTCCGGAATCGACGTTCAGGGACCACCGGTACCAGGAATAGGCGCTTGCGGGCGTAACCAGGTCCGGGCGGCGCCAGTTTGCGCCGAGGTCTGAAGACACTGCGACGACCGTGACCGGCACGTCGTCGCCGTTCCAGGCGCCGCCTTGCAGGGTCACCTGCCCCGCCTCGACCGCCTCGCCGTCCAATGGCGTGAAGAACACGCTTTTTACCTCCTGCTGCCAGTTGGGCGTGCTGTTCTCGAATGTGTAGTCGATACTGCTGCCTGGCTCGATCGGCGAGTTGGGGGTGCGGTAGCGGGGAATCTGATTGCAGTTATTGGTCTCGTGCGCGGCAAAGGTCAATCGTCTCCACCACTTGACGTTCATGGTCCCGTAGAAGCCGGGAATGATGAGCCGCACCGGCCCGCCGTGTACCGCCGGAATTGGCTCGCCGTTCATTTCGATCGCGAGAATTGCCCGCTCCAGAGCGACGTCCAGCGGGACACTGTGCTCGAAGTCGGGCCGGCCGCCCGTTATGGGCGGCTCGTCAACGCCGTTGGCAGTGAGGAACTTTG
This sequence comes from Candidatus Competibacterales bacterium, assembly GCA_041587415.1. Lineage (GTDB taxonomy): Bacteria > Pseudomonadota > Gammaproteobacteria > Competibacterales > JAHEDQ01 > JBFGYN01. Next base: position 10,170 of record JBFGYN010000014.1, read on the forward strand.
CTGCGGGCACCGGGTTTGTCTCCAGGCGCTCCATCAGCGCATGTAGAGGTACACCCTTCCAACTGGATACGCCCATGCCGCCGTTTTTCCATTGGGTGCCATTGGTCTTTACCGAATAGCTTGCGAAGAAGCTGCGCCCATTTCCCGAGCACTGCATCACCATCTCCACTTCCTGCTGCGCCATGCCCGACAGGTCTGCTGCATTCACCACTGCGGGGCGCTGGACCAGACCGTCAATGGCGATAATCCAGCCCTCGACGGGCAGTGGTTTCAGGGTTTTCGCATTTTCCGGCGTCTGGTTGTTGCGAACGAAGAACAGTTCCTTCGGTGTAATCGCGTGCTCGCGCAGCAGCTCCATCGGCATGTCTCCAGGGCGGGATCCGCTCCGCGCGATCCGGCCAACGCACTTTGCCGGGGTGGCCGGCGCCGCCGCGCGCTCGGGAATGCACCACCCCGTATGTCGCGAACGGGCAATCGTTCCGTCACAATTGGGATCTATCGCAGCTGGTGGGAGGTTCATTGTGTTGAGAATCGATCTGACTGCGCACGAAGCCCGGGCGATCGGCTGCCTAATCGAAAAGGAAATCACGTCGGCCGACCAGTATCCTTTGTCGCTCAACGCGCTCGTCAATGCCTGCAACCAAAAGAGCAATCGGGATCCGGTTCTGTCGCTGGACGAAGCGACGGTGCAGGGAGTCCTGGATGGGCTGAAAAAAAAACATCTGGTGGTGGAGCGCACGGGTTTCGGCAGTCGAGTCCCGAAGTTTGCCCACCGCTTTTGCAACATGGAGTTCGCCGGCCTGAAGTTCTCCGCGCAGGAGCTGGGCGTGATCTGCGAGCTGTTGCTTCGGGGCCCGCAGACGCCTGGAGAACTGCGCACGCGGACCAATCGACTGTGTGACTTCGCGGATGCGGCCGAAGTCGAAGCCACTTTGGAAAAACTGTCCAAGCGGGATGATGGCCCCTTCGTCGTTCAGCTTGCGCGGGAGCCTGGACGGCGCGAATCGAGATATGCGCACTTATTCAGCGGGGAAGTGGATCCGGGTGCAGCGGCGTCCTCTCCGAACGCATCGGCGCGATCGGCGTCGGCCGCGGACAGTCAGAGCCGTCTGGCACGCCTCGAGCAGCAAGTGGAAGATCTGCGCCGTGATCTGGACGAGCTGAGACTGCTGATCGACCAGCTGACGGATGGTTGATGTCTGTTCGGCAGAACGCCCGGCGAGCTTCCGCTTACACGTGGCGGCTGATCCGGCCGCGCTCGGCGCCCTGGATCAACTTTCGGTATTCCGCACCAGACAGGTGGACGAGATGCTCGTGGTCCCCCGCCTCGAAGTAGATTTCCGGTTGTTCGACCAGTTGCTCGTCGACCATCATCTTCAGGTCGAACGCTGCACCGCACGCGGGGATGGCGCCCACCTCGCAGTCGCGAAAGAGCTTCTTGAGCTCCAGTTCCGCCGCTAGGCCCGCGTTATGACTCAAATCCTTGCGGATCCATCCGAATTGCAGTCGGTGTGTGGCGGGCAGGATGGCCATTAGGTAACCCTCGTCCTCGGCCAACACGACTGCCTTGGCGATTCGCTCGCCGGAGACGTGTGCCGCCTGCGCGGTCCGCATGCTGCTCGCCGTGCGGGGGTGAACCACCAAGTCATACTCGATCCCCAGTTCAGTCAGGTAATTGCGCAGAGTGCCCGAGATCGCCATCTATCGCCCTCCCCGGTCATGTTCCTGTTTCAAGTATAGAAGCTTAAATGCGGCAGGGACTTCTCGGGAATCGTTCCCGGTCGGTCCGCGCAAATAGATCATGGTTTCCTTATGTGGTGGCGGGTGTCGTTGCGGGCGGCGCCGGCATTTCGAACGACAATCCCGAGACCGGCTTTGCGCTGTCCGCTTCTTCCTCCGCCTGCTCCGGTTCCGCAACTTCCTCGAGACTCATGGCATCGAGTCGTGTGCCACGCTCCGGATCATTGGAAGACAGACTGATCTTGAGTCGCAGGTTGTTGACGGAATCGGCGTTTTTCAATGCTTCGTCCAGGGATATTTTTCCGGCCTGGTAAAGTTGGTAGAGCGCGGCGTCAAAGGTCTGCATGCCCATGTTGCCCGATTTGTCCATGACCTCCTTTAGCTCCGCGACCTCGCTGCGCTTGATCATGGCTTCCACGGTCGGTGAGTTGAGAAGCACTTCGATGGCCGCGACGCGCTTGCCGTCCACGGTCGGTATCAGGCGTTGGGACACGAACGCGCGCAGATTCAAAGACAAGTCGTTCAGAAGCTGAGGACGGCGTTCCTCAGGGAAGAAGTTGATAATCCGATCCAGCGCCTGGTTGGCGTTATTGGCGTGCAGGGTCGAGATGGCCAAATGTCCGGTTTCTGCGAAGGCCAGCGCGTGCTCCATGGTTTCCCGATCACGGATCTCACCGATCAGAATCACGTCCGGAGCCTGCCGCAGGGTGTTCTTCAAGGCATCCTCGAATGTGAGGGTGTCGACGCCGACCTCCCGCTGGCTGACGATGCAGCGCTTGTGCCGATGGACGAACTCCACAGGGTCCTCGATGGTGATAATGTGCCCGCTACTATTGCAGTTGCGGTAATCGATAAGGGCCGCAAGTGAAGTGGATTTCCCGGAGCCCGTTCCGCCCACGAAAAGAACGAGCCCTCGTTTCTGCATGATGACTTCCGTCAATACCTTGGGCAGTCCCAGGTCCTCGAGCTTTGGAATCTCGGTCTTGATGTTGCGCACGACCATGGCGACTTCATTTCGCTGGCGGTAGATATTGACCCGGAAGCGGCCCACCCCGGCCTCCGATAGGGCGAGGTTCATCTCGGGAACACGCTCGAAATCCTGAATCTGCTCCGCGCTCATGATCGAGTAGGCGATTTCCTTGACCCGGCCAGGCTTCAGCGGTTCTTTTTCCAGGTATTTCATCGCCCCGTTGAACTTCGCGCACGGCGGCGCATTCGTGCAGAGATAGATGTCGGATCCGTCCCTTGCGGCGAGAATTTTCAGATAGTCCTTGAAATCCATGATTCCCTTCCCAGTCGTCGTCCGTTGGCTGCCGGTCACCACGCGTGCGCTGTGGCGACCGGTGGTCCAGCAAGCACCGTGCCGAAAGGCGTCGCGGCCGGACGCCTCTTGACGGGGGCATTCAGCCCGCCGCCCGGCTCTCGGTCGACGATCTCGAGCTCTCTGCCGGACACAGCGCCTTCTCAACGGCTTGATCTACGGTTTCGAGCCATACGAAATCGAGGGCGTCGCGTGCGGATTTCGGAATGTCTTCCAAATCTTTCCGGTTGCGTGCCGGCAGCATGACCGTACGAATTCCCGCCCGGGCAGCAGCGAGGCACTTTTCCTTGACTCCACCGATGGGTAACACAAGACCACGCAGGCTTATCTCGCCAGTCATTGCCAGATCGCTGCGCACGGTGCAGCCGGTAAGCAGCGACGCCAGGGCGATGTACATGGCCACACCGGCGCTGGGCCCGTCCTTCGGAATTGCACCCGCCGGCACATGGACGTGGATATCGCTTTCGCTTAGCTGTTTGATGTCGACCCCCAGCTTTTCCGCATTGGACTTCACGAGACTCAGCGCGGCCTGGGCGCTCTCACGCATGACCTCGCCCAATTGCCCGGTCAGAATCAGTGTGCCTTTGCCGAGGGAACGGGTGGCCTCGATGAACAGGATGTCGCCCCCAACCGGGGTCCAAGCGAGGCCGGTTGCGACACCTGGCACACTCGTGCGCATAGCCGATTCAGACTCGAAGCGCGCCGCCCCTAAGATTCGCCGGACATCGTCCTCGCCGATCCGAACTGAATCCTCGACGCCTTCTGCAATGCGTACCGCTGCGTTGCGGAGCACGGCACCGATTTCCCGCTCCAAATTGCGAACGCCCGACTCGCGGGTGTAGTCGCGAATGATCCGTGCCAAAGCGTTCTCGTCAATCTCCACTTGGCGGTCCGACAGCCCATTCTGCTCCTCCTGCCGCGGTACCAGATAGCGTCTCGCAATTTGCAGCTTTTCCTCGTCCGTGTACCCGGGAATCTCAATGACCTCCATCCGGTCCCGAAGCGGCCCTGGAATGCCGTCCAGGACGTTGGCGGTGCCGATGAACAGCACGCGGCTCAGATCGAAGTCGACGCCGAGATAATTGTCCCGAAATGTGCTGTTCTGCTCCGGGTCCAGGACCTCGAGCAGTGCCGAGGCTGGATCACCATGGAACCCCGCTCCCAGCTTGTCCATCTCGTCGAGCATGAACACCGGGTTTCGTGTTTCCGCCTTGCGGACCGACTGGATGACATGACCAGGGAGCGCGCCAATATAGGTTCGCCGGTGTCCGCGGATCTCGGCCTCGTCGTGCACCCCGCCCAGGCTGGCGCGCACAAAACGCAAACCGAGGGCGCGGGCGATGCTCTTTCCGAGTGAGGTCTTGCCCACCCCGGGCGGACCCACCAGGCACAGGATCGGACTGCGTCCCGCAGGATTGAGCTTGCGGACAGCAAGGAACTCCACGATTCGTCGCTTGACCTTGTCCAGACCGTGATGGTCCTCATCCAGAATCTGCCGCGCCCGTTTTATGTCGATGCGTTCGTCGTCGAGTTTGGACCACGGTAGGGCCACCATCCAGTCGAGCCAGGTCCGCAGCATGGCGTGCTCTGCGGCGGATTCGCTCATGCGCTCCAGGCGCTTGAGTTCCTTGCGGGCTTCCTTTTCGGCCTCCTCCGGCATACCCGCCTCGGCAATGGCGTTTTGCAGCTCTGCAATGTCGGACCGGTCGTCGTCTTCACCCAGTTCCCGGCGAATGGTGTTGAGTTGTTCGCGGAGCATGTATTCCCGCTGCTGTTCCGTCATTTTCTCCCGAGTCTGGTCGGTCAATTCCTTGGTGAGCCGCAACACCTCGAGGCGCTGGCCCAGCAGATCGAGAACCTTGTCGAGACGTTTCTGCAAGTCGATGCAATCCAGAACCTCCTGCTTGTCGTTCGCATCGATGTCCATGAAGCTGGCCACCAGGTCCGATAGGCGGCCGGGTATCTCGACCTGCTGGATTGCGGCGGCAATCTGGGGCGGCGTTTCGGGCAGGAGTTCCAGTGCCTCGATAGCGCGTTGTTTCAAATACCTGGCCCTTGCTTCGACCTCGGTGCTGATCTTCGGAGGCTCACGGATGAGCTCTGGGCGGGTCACGAGAAACGGAAACCCTTCTACGTAGTCGACCGCACGGAACCGCTGCTCTCCCCGGCAAATGAGGTGGTGGGTGCCGTCTTCGGCGGTGATGTAGCGAAGAATTGTGGCGACGGTGCCCACCGCACAGAGATCGGGTGCACCGGGGGACTCCACGTCCGAATCGCGCTGCATGAGGATCCCGATCCGGCGTTCGCTGCGCAGCGCCTCTTGCGCGCCCGCTATGGAGCGTTCGCGACCGATCGCAAGCGGCAACACCATGCCCGGAAACAGCACCGTATTGCGCACCGGTACAACGATCAGTACGTCCTCGGGCAATTGTATGCCCTCTGTCGTGCTCTCGGCGTTCGGCAGATTAGCCTGGGTATCGTGCTCGTCCGTCATTGGCCTGCCACCTATGGATTGGACCGTCGAAGTTCGAGGCGCAGACAACCGTTCAAACTGTCACGCGATTCAACTTCGTAATCCTGATTCGGCAATTCGATCACCCGCTCCAGGCGACCGTGTGGAATTTCGAGTCGTCGCACCGTGGCGCGACGAGGCTCGCAGCGAATCGAGCATATTCCCGCAATCCGCAGCAGCCGACCGCGGAGTTCGATTTCCGTTTGCTCAGGGTCGATTCCCGGAAGGGCTACCCAGACGATCAGGGTTCGGCCGAGTTCGAAGATATTGACGGGCGGCTCCCACATCGGCATCGAATCGGCGTAGACGAGATCGAAGAACGTGCCGTGAATGCGCTCGGCTTGCGCCAACAACTCGCATGCATCCGACCACATGGACCATCTGTAGCGCCGGCTTGTCATCGCAATACTGGCTCCAGGCTCGGGTTGGAGATCATTGCTTCAAGCAATCTGGACGTCGATCCGACGCGCTTTACCGGCGTCGGAGATCGGTAACGTTATGCGAAGAACCCCTCGCCGGTACTTTGCCGTTGCGCGCGAATCGTCCACTGCAGCGGGTAGGCGTACCGCGCGCTCGAATCGTCCGTAGGCTCGCTCCATGACGTGGTAGTGCCCCTGATGCCGTTCACGCTCGGTCCGCTTCTCGCCGCGCACCACCAGAACGTCGTCCACCACGTGTATGTCGAAGTCGTCCAGATTCATGCCAGGCACTTCGATGGAGACTTCCACTTTGGCGTCGTCTCGACTGACCTCGGCTGCCAGCAGGCTCCAGCGAGCGCCCGCGCGCTGTACCTGCTCATCGCGCGTCTCCAGCTCCCGGGAGGAGCGGCTGGGATCGAAGCGCGTCAGGGCATCGCCTGCCCGCTCCACCAGCTCGTGCCAACCCTCCGTGACGCTGTCCCACGCCCTGTTCAATCCGCTAGTGATGTCTCTCAGCGTACCCATGGTCGATCTCCGTTGCTCTTGACGAAATCTGGAACAGTTCCAAGCTGGCTTCGCCAGCGCCAGTGATGTGCCCGTCCGGTCTTGGCTTGTACTCTGCAATCAGTGTGTCGCCTTCCCGATTCCGGCCACACATCCTTGTATTGCTGACATATTTCGCATCGCTTGGCGTCTCGTGGAAGTCTCATACTCCAAGCGCTTCCCTCGGATTGAATTGCAGTTCCCGCTCCATGCGCTCATACAGATCGCGAGCATCTGAGTTAGTCGCCTTGGGCACCACGACCTCGAGCACAACGAACTGATCACCGGGTGGATCGCCGGGAAGCCCACGTCCCTTGAGGCGAAGCGTTTGGCCGGTCTGTGACCCGGGTGGAATTTTTACGTCAACTTTTCCACCCAATGTGGGGACAGGCACGGTACGGCCCAGGGCCGCTTCCCACGGTGCCACCGGCAGATCCAGATAGAGATTGCGGCCAACCGGTCGATACAGCGGGTGAGGTTCGAACGCGACTTGGAGGAACAGATCGCCGTTCGGTGCGCCGCCGTAGCCGGGGGCACCCTTGCCCGCGAGTCGGATTCGTTGCCCCTCGGTGACACCCTTTGGGATTTTTACCTTCAACGCCTTGCGTTGCGTAACGACTTCCCCGCGATCGTTGGACTCGGGTGTGTCCAGGGTAATGGTGCGGGTCGTTCCGTGGTAAGCGTCCTCGACCGAGATGAGCACACGGGCGTAGCTGTCTTCTCCCGACATTCGGAAATGTGCGCTCCCTCCGCGGCTGCGTGCATCAGCCCCTCGACCGAACAGTGATTCGAAGAAGTCGCTGAATCGGCTCCCATCAGTGAAGCCCCCGCCACCCAAACCAAAATCTGCATGCCATCCCGGGGGTGCTTCGAAATCCTGGCCAGCTTTCCAGTGCGCACCGAAGCGGTCGAATGCCGAGCGCTTCTCCGGGTCCTTGAGTACTTCGTAGGCTTCCTGCACCTCCTTGAAACGTTCCTCCGCGTCCGATTCCTCGCTGACGTCGGGATGAAACTTGCGTGCAAGGCGGCGGTACGAGCGCTTTATCTCGTCCTGGGAGGCGTCCCGTTCGACGCCGAGGATCTGATAGTAGTCTTTGAACTTCATTCCGACGGCCCGCGATATTCATTGATCCCGGCGACGATCTGCACGACTTCTCGCCGGCTCGGTAACCAAGAATTTTGGGGCGAACGTTGGAAATTCAAGAACGCTGACCGGCCCGGAGCACACGGCACAGCTTCGAATTTGCCGCGTGCCTGGCCGTTTTCCGCAACGCCACTCTGATGCGAAATTCCGCTGGCCGATGCGGATAAATCCGCGGCGCACGCCGGACTGCTCCGACAATACGATGACTCTCGAATTTGAAGATTTTATTCGATACTTCAGAACACTTAGGCGTGTATTGACGGGTGCGAATTTGCGGCGATGGCGCCACTGCGGCGGCCCTGAGCACGCACTTTTCCCCGAACCGTCGCTTCGGCTAGGCTTGTCAGCCCACGTACGCGCTCAGGACCCCCACAATCGCACGCTCATCCGGAATCCCGGTGTGCGATGCGGGCCAGGTGCTCCCAGCGCTCGTAAGCAGAGGCGATTTCCTCGTG
>JBFGYN010000015.1:0-17950 GCA_041587415.1 Candidatus Competibacterales bacterium
GTCGTCCTCCAGGCGGGCGGTAAAGTGATAATCCACGTATGGGTTGAAGTGCTGAGTCAGAAAATTGTTGACCACCCGGCCCACGTCTGTGGGCCGGAATCGGCGGGCTTCCAATTCCACATACTCTCGGTTCAAGAGGGTCGAAATGATGGAGGCGTAGGTCGACGGCCGTCCGATGCCGAGCTCTTCCAGCGACTTGACCAAGGTGGCTTCGGAATAGCGCGGCGGCGGCTCCGTGAAATGCTGCTCGGGTCGAATCTTGGCGAGCGGAACACGTTCGCCCTCAGCCATCGGCGGCAGCAGGCGATCGTCGTCGGGAGCCTTGGCATCGTCCACGCCTTCACGATAGACGGCCATGAATCCCGGGTGCCGGATGGTGGAGCCCGTGGCGCGGAAAACGCCCGCGTCCGCCGCCGCGAGATCCACCGCGACGGTATCCAGCGTCGCATGGATCATCTGGCAGGCGACCGTGCGCTTCCAGATTAGATCGTAGAGTCGGATCTGGTCTTGACTCAAGCTTCCTTTGATCGAGTCGGGCGACCGTTCGGCCGAGGTCGGTCGAATTGCCTCATGGGCCTCCTGCGCGTTCTTCGCCTTGGTCTTGTAAACACGCGGGCTACTCGGCACGTTCTCGGCGCCGTAACGCTTGGCAATCGCTCGCCGTAGATCCTCCACCGCTTCTCCGGCGAGATTCACCGAGTCGGTACGCATGTAGGTGATCAGCCCGATCGCGCCATCGCCCACGTCAACGCCCTCGTAGAGCTGCTGCGCCACACGCATGGTCCGGTTGGCGGAGAATCCCAGCTTGCGGGACGCTTCCTGTTGCAGCGTGGACGTGGTAAACGGCGGTGCCGGATTGCGGCGGCGCTGCTTCTTTTCGACGCTGCGAACTTCCAGACGCCCCAATGCGTCTCCGGGCTCACCGAGAGTGCGTGCCCCTGCGGTCAATGCCGCTTCTGCACTCCGAGCCGATTTTTCGTCCGTAATGCTGAACTGCTCGACCTTCTCGCCCTTCAGGCGCGTCAATCGAGCCGTAAAGGGTTGATCCTCCCGCACCAAGTCCGCTTCGAGCGTCCAATACTCGCGAGCCTCGAATCGTTCGATCTCCAGCTCGCGCTCCACGATGAGACGCAGCGCAGGACTTTGCACCCGCCCAGCTGAAAGCCCTCTTCGAATCTTTCGCCATAAGAGGGGCGAGAGATTGAATCCGACCAGGTAGTCCAGGGCGCGGCGGGCCTGCTGGGCATTGACCAGCTCCATGGAGAGCTGCCGAGGGTGGGCCAGCGCCTCCCGTACCGCACTCTTGGTTACCTCGTGAAATACGATGCGATGCACCGGTTTCGAATCCAGTAGCTTTTCCAGCCTCAGGATCTCTTGGACGTGCCATGAGATTGCCTCGCCCTCCCGGTCCGGGTCCGTTGCCAGATAGAGTGCGTCCGCCTTGCGCATGGCCTTGCGCAAGGCGTCCACGTGCCGCGTGTTCTTGTCTATGACCTGATACTGCATGGCAAAGCCTTCATCCGGCTTCACCGCACCTTCTTTCGGGACCAGATCGCGAACATGGCCATAAGAGGCCAGCACCTCGAACTCCGGGCCGAGATACTTCTTGATGGTCTTTGCCTTAGCGGGAGACTCTACGACGACGAGATTTCGAGCCATCGTTTCACGTCAAATTGAAATCGGTGACTGCATTGAGGGACACACGTTGCGGAACTCCGGTGGCGTGAGTTCAGGGGAATGAATCGAGTTGAGTAAACGGTGCGGCCGCGTCGTTCGCGGCACGGCCACTTTGCCCTCAGTGAAGGTAACCGCCGTCCCCGTCGTAGATCAAATCTTCCATCCAGGCGTACGCTTCTTCCTGCCCGGGCTGATTGAACAACACCATGAGGATTAACCACTTGAGCTCTTCCGAATCGATCTGCTCCGTATCGAGGCTCAGGACTCGATCCATGATCAGTTCCCGCCCCTCCACGTCGAGAATTCCCGACCGCTCCAGATCGAGGAGAAAGCCCAGCGCATCGGAGCTCAGCTTCTCTTGCTCCTGAGGCGCAAAAACCCGAAACGATCGTTCGGTCTCGCGCTCTGCCGGAGGGTGTTCCTGGGATGCGAGCTGCTCGAGCCATCCAAACGCCTTCTCGACCTCAGCACTCGGGAACCCCGCGTCGAGCAACTCCGAATGGACCGATTCGCGATCGGCTTCCGTTTCGGCCGCATCACTGATGTAGTTTTGGAAGAGATAGACGAGCACATCCATTACGTCTTGCTTCATCAGCTGTGTCCCCGGGGAGTGCTGCGGACATATCGCCCACCGGCGAGACAAGACACGTGGCCTTGCAGTTCCAGAATCAGGAGCATGGAGGAAACGGCTTCGGGCGTCAATTGCGTTCGGGCAACGAGCTCGTCGACGCTCACTGGGTCGAATCCCATTTCCTCCACGAGGTGGCGCGTGTCTGGGTCGGTATCCGGGCTACAGGGAGAGCAATCCGCGGGTTGGGGCTCGATCAGGGCCAGATTCAGCTGTGGCAGCAGCTCTTCCAGAACGTGTTGGCCCGTTTCCACGAGCTTCGCACCCTGGCGTATCAGCGCGTGACAGCCACGGGCCACCGGATTGTGGATGGATCCCGGAATGGCGAACACCTCTCTCCCTTGCTCCGCGGCAAGACGCGCCGTTATGAGCGATCCGCTCTGGGGCGCCGCCTCGACGACCAGCGTGCCGAGTGCCAAACCGGCAATTATCCGGTTTCGTCGCGGGAAATTCTCTCTGGCCGCAGGGGTTCCGGGGGAGAACTCGGTGACGAGGACACCTCGCTCGAGAATCTCGCGGGCGAGGGTGCGGTTGTGCGCGGGGTATACGCGGTCCGGTCCCGTTCCAAGCACGGCAATGGTGAATCCACCACCGGCCAGCGCCCCGCGATGGCTTTCGCTGTCGATCCCGAGCGCGAGTCCGCTGGTGACGGTCATTCCAGCCGAGGCGAGGTACGCCGCAAAGTCTCGTGCTGTCTCGCGACCGCCCCGGGTCGGATTGCGGCTGCCTACCATGGCCACCTGTGGATCGCTCAACAGCTCGGCGCGACCGCGCACGTAGAGAACGGGTGGAGGGCGCGCGACCCCCGCCAATCGCGCTGGATAGCGGCTCGAACCGAGCATCAGAATCTCGTTCCCGGCGCGCTCACGCCAATCGAGGTCCCGATCAGCGCCTGCCCAATCGGGTGAGCACAGGGCGCGGTTGGTGGGCTCGTCCAATCCTGCCGCACGCAGCTCGCTGGAACCGGCAGAGATCGCAGCGCGCCCGGTTCCAAACCGATCGAGCAGCCTGGCGAATGCGGCCGGCCCCAGGCCAGGCACACGCGTCATCGCTAGACGACAGCGCAACTCCTCTTGATCGGATTGCTGTTCAGCCCTCAGAGGTCCGTTCCCGCCGGCGGTGCGACACGGTCGAGAACCTGCATCGTTCGGGTGGCCTTCAGGATCAGACCGTAGCTCACTTTTTCGAATACCCGATAAACCATCATCAAGCCGGCACGTTCTTCCGGTATCCGAACCGTCTCCTTGGTGTAGGGATCCTGGACCAGATCTCCTTGCCGCAGAACCGCGAGCACCTGGCCAGGCTGAGCACCGTCACGGGAGCCCTTGTTGACGACCACACTTTGGTACTGACCGATGAGCGAGACGCCGTCGAGTACGGCGATGATGCGGCCGTCAAACTCGCCGGGGCCGGGCGTAAAGTTGGCAACGAACTGTTCGTCGATCGGGTAGAGCCGATCACGTGCCAGGGACTCCCGGTCTGTGTCGGTCATTGTGAGAATCGCGGGATCACCGACGACATCTACCTTGGCAGACCCCACGTAGAGACCTGCAGTGCCCAGATACTCACCAGAGTCGGGATCGACGTAGGGTAGATCGGGTCGAAAAACGGCGTAAAAATCCCGGTTTTCGATGTCGCCACGGGCGTAGAACCGCTCTCCTTGAGCGATCATGGGTCGGTCGTCCCGACCGCCGAGCACGTACGGAAGGGAATCCCACCCTTTCTCGTCCAGAACCACGGAACGCTGCAAGAACGCTTCGATGTGGCTCAAGGGAATGGTTGGGATGGCTTCCCGGAGCGGTGTCACCCTCACCTCCGGAGACAATTTCACCGTTGGGCGCTCTCCGCGCCTGGCCTGAAGACGAGGACGCCCGTCCGCGTCGTAGGCAAGTTCGATCACATCGCCGGGGTAGATGAGATGGGGATTCTCGATCTCCGGATTCACGTGCCACACTTCAGGCCAGAGCCATGGGTCCCGGAGAAAGCGATCCGAAATGTCCCAAAGCGTATCCCCCACCTGTACCGTGTATCGCTCGGGGTGATCCGAACGAAGGAGCACGGGCGCGTCAGCACCCGCCGGTGCTTCACTCGGCGTTTGACTGCTGGGCGCGACCGCCGGGGCAGTAGCCGCCTGGGTCGTGGCGGCGGGCTGGGAACGACTCCCGTCGTCGGCGGTCTCAAGTTTCGTAGCGCAACCGGCGACAACGAGGCTACCGATCCCGAGGGCGACTAGGCCAAAAGGTGCTCGCGGCATTTCTTCGTGTTATCCGAGAAGGCAGAGACGGCGTGGAGTGTATCCCAAGGCCAGTGAGCGGCAAAGTGGCGACGCCCTGAAAGTTTCCGCTAGAATTTCGGGTTTCGCGTACGAAAATTCGTATTCAACAGCAATTTCTTGGGTCCACGTCATGGCAATTCTCGACATTCTGCATTTCCCCGACCCGCGCCTGCGAACGAAGGCGCGTCCCGTCGATACCGTCGACGACGAGGTTCGTCGCATCATCGACGACATGCTCGAAACCATGTATCAGGCGCCTGGGATCGGCCTCGCCGCCACTCAGGTGAACATTCATCGTCAGATCATTGTCATCGACGTATCCGAAGAGCGGAACGCGCCCGTGATCTTGATCAACCCCAAGATACTGGAGCGTGAAGGGGAAGAGGAGATGGAGGAGGGGTGCCTTTCGGTACCCGAAGTGTACGAGACGGTGCAACGCGCCGAACGCGTACGGGTGCGAGCCCTGGACCGCGTGGGCGATCCATTCGAGCTGACCGCGGACGGTTTGCTCGCCGTGTGCATACAGCACGAAATGGATCACCTGCAAGGCAAGCTGTTCGTGGACTACTTATCGAACCTGAAACGGCTGCGAATCCGCAAGAAACTGGAAAAGCAGAAACGCAGCCAACACGAAGCGATCGTCTAACGCTTCATCGCCGATACGGGGTGGACAGCTCCGGTGCACCACCGTATTCCAAGCCCATGCCCGAGGACTCGCCGCCATTGGACGTCGTCTACGCGGGGACGCCTGAATTCGCGGTGCCCACCCTGAATGCACTGTTGGACGCCGGTCACCGTATACCGGTCGTGCTCACGCAGCCCGACCGGCCAGCCGGGCGCGGGCGCAAACTGCGTTCGAGTCCGGTCAAGCGTGTGGCGATCGAGCGCGGGCTGCAGGTCGAACAACCCCTCAGTCTGCGGGAGGCCGGCGCCCAGGAACTGCTGCGGCAAATCGCCGCCGACGTAGTCGTCGTGGTGGCCTACGGCCTGCTGCTGCCGAAGGCGGTTTTGGGCATCCCGAGGCTCGGTTGCCTCAATGTTCACGCATCCCTTTTGCCCCGCTGGCGCGGCGCGGCGCCCATTCACCGGGCAATTCTGGCAGGTGACCGGGAGACCGGGGTGTCAATCATGCTCATGGACAGTGGCCTCGACACCGGCCCAGTGCTCGCAACCGCCCGGTGCCGAATCGAACCGGGTATGACCACCGGAAATCTGCACGATCGACTTGCCACGCTCGGGGCCAAACTGCTCGTGCACGCGCTGGCCGACTACGCGAGTGGGCGAATCGTTCCTGTGTCGCAACCGACGCAGGGCGTGTCTTACGCGGACAAGGTCGACAAGCGGGAGGCCGTACTCGATTGGACGCAGCCGTGCCGGGCGGTCGAGCGACAGATACTCGGCTTGAATCCCTGGCCCGTGGCGCAGACGAGGTGGCGAGGCCAGACACTGCGTGTGTGGCGTGGCCACGAGCTCGCGGCAAGGCTCACGTTGGAACCGGGCCAAGTGCTCGACGAGGGACCGGATGGAATCGACGTGACCTGCGGCGACGGGGCGATTCGAATAACGGAGCTGCAGCTTCCCGGCAAACGTCCAATGACAGCGTCGGAATTCTTGAACGGTCACAGCGCGCTGGGCGATACGCTGGGATGAGCCGGACGCGCCGTGGACCCACCGTGACGCCGAGCGGGGGCGAGGCGGTCAAGACGCGGCTGAGCGCGGCCCGAGTCGTTGCAGCGGTGCTGAGCGGCCAGTCGCTTGCCGCCGTACTACCGGGGGCGCTCGCGCGCCTGCACGATCGGCAGAGGTCGCTGCTCCAGGAGATCTGCTACGGGACGCTGCGCTGGACTCCCAGATTGATGGCAGTTACCGAGGTGCTGCTGACCAAGCCGCTAAAGCGCAAGGACCAGGACATACTTGGCCTGCTGCTGATCGGGCTCTACCAATTGTTGTACATGCGCGTTCCCGAACACGCCGCTGTGACTGAGACCGTCGGCGCGGCGAGGCGAGTGGGCGGGCGTCCGTGGGCATCGGGCTTCGTAAACGGCGTGTTACGCGAGTTCCTGCGCCGTCGGCACACAATTCTTGAGGCCATTGACACCACCGATGCCTATCGACTCGGCCACCCGCCTTGGATGATCGAGCGGCTGCGAGAAGACTGGCCGGACGACTGGGAGCGGGTTGCGATGGCGAACAATGCTCGCCCGCCCATGACCCTGCGGGTGGCTCTGGATCGGGTCGACCGGGACCGCTGCAGATCGGCGCTCGGCAACCACGGAATCCGTGCCACACCGACGCGACATTCTGAGTGCGGCTTGACGCTGGACCAGGCGATCGATGTCGACACGCTCCCCGGTTTTCACGACGGATTCGTGTCGGTTCAGGACCAGGCAGCCCAGCTCGCCGCCACCATTTTGAACCCCGAGCCGGGCATGCGCGTACTGGACGCGTGCGCGGCGCCTGGCGGCAAGACTGGCCATCTCCTGGAATTGACCGCCGATTCCATCGAGCTGCTGGCCGTGGACAGCGACGAGCGCCGCCTGCAGCGCGTCGGCGAGACGTTGGACCGCCTGGGGCGGCATGCCACGCTCCTGGCGGCCGATGCATCGAGGCCGGCTGACTGGTGGGACGAAGCTCATTTCGACCGCATATTGCTGGATGTGCCCTGCTCGGCCAGCGGCGTCATACGACGCCATTCCGACATCAAGCTACTCCGTAGGCCGAGCGACATTGCAGCGCTCGCCGCGCGACAACGGCGATTTCTCAAATGCGGGTGGGAGATGCTTGCCCCTGGCGGTCGCCTCCTCTACGTCACCTGCTCGGTCTGTCGAGAAGAGAACGAATCGGTGGTCGGCAGGTTTCTTCGTCATCATCCTGGGGCATCGGCGATCCCGCTCGATTCGTCCTGGGGTCGCGCCGCGGGGCCGGGGCGGCAGATCTTGCCCGGCGAAGATGACATGGACGGTTTCTATTACTGCCTGATTGAGAAGCGGGCCGGCGTTTGAGTCGTCCGGCAGGTAAAACCTCGTATCGGCGGCTCCGTTGCAGAACCGTGAGACATGCCCGCCGGGTCGCCGAAAAATGTCTAAGTTATTGACTTATATGATCGTACGCATCATCCCTTGATAGCTGGTGTCGCGGCGATTGCACACTCCCGGCGACAGCGAGGTTGCGGCCTCCATAGCACGCGCAGTCCCGTATACCGTAGCGACCACTGCGCGATCCAGCCCGAGTGCTTATTAGGAACCGTCACGACCCGATTTTCATCCCAGATCCCAGCCAGCGGGGCGGGCGAAGATTGTCCGGCATTTCGCTCGAAACGAGCCATGAAATGAGACTTGCGCGGTACACTGGCATCATGCGAGGGAGAATGGAACGAAAGAGGGCGACAAAGGGTCCCCTGCTTGCCGGTGTGTTGTTGCTCACCTTGACAGCGTCGGCGGTGGCCGACGTCGGATTTCGAGTGCAACACGGCGAAACCAAGCTGCGCGACGGAGTTTACCTGCTCAGTGCCGACATCCAATACAAACTTGGGCCGAAACCGTCCGAGGCACTGCAGAACGGTGTGCCGCTCGTCTTCGCACTCGAAATTCTGGTAAAGGAGAAGCCCCACTGGTTTTGGACCGAACCGGTCGCCAAGCTTCGGCAGCGTTACAGCTTGAAGTTTCACTCACTCACCGAGCGATACCTGGTCACTAACCTCAACAGCGGTGACACTGACAGTTTCCGCAGCCGCCAGAGCGCTCTGGATTACATCGGCGTCGTAAGAGACTTGCCGATACTCGATGCGAGCCTAATCGACGAGAGCGCGGCATACGGAGTCCAAATTCGGGCAACATTTGATTTGGATTTCCTTCCCGCGCCACTTCGCCTGTTGGCCTATGTGTCCGACGAGTGGCGCCTTACCAGCGAGTGGGCGTCATGGCCGCTGTAAAGCGCAACCGCCTCGGGGACTTGGTACTCGTACTGGTCCTGTTCCTGATTCTCCTCGGGTCGCTCGTCGTGATGAGCGACGCGGCAGAGAACTCCGAGCAATTTGGCCGGCTCTACAGCTGGCTCCTGCTTTTCAACGCCGTCGGCCTGCTTCTCCTTACCTCGCTCATCGGCTACCAAGTATTTCGTCTCGTGCAACAGTATCGGGCGCGGGAGGCGGGGGCTCGCCTCACTTTGCGCCTGGTTACCATGTTCGTGCTGCTATCCATTGCACCGGTTTCGGTGGTCTATTATTTCTCCCTGCAGTTCTTGCAGAGCGGAATCGACAGCTGGTTTGATGTTCGCGTCGAAGATGCGTTGGAAGATGCGCTCGAGTTGTCGCGCGCTTCCCTGGACCTTCGAATGCGCGAGGCGCTGAAGCAGACCGAGAGCATGTCGGAGCAATTGGCATTCGTTAGTCCGGGCCTGGAAGCGCTTACCCTGAGCGAACTTCGCGCGGGCGCGGACGCGGACGAAATTACGTTGCTGCAAAGCACCGGGCGAATCATTGCCTCGGCAAGCGTCGACGCGGCGATCGTACCGGACCGCCCCGACGAGTCAGTGCTTCAGCAAGTGCGCCAGGGCAATTCCTACGTCGGCTTGAGCCCTGCAGATCACGGCAATCTCCAGATACGTGCGCTGGCCATTATCCCGAGCACGGGCGCGGCCTTGGCCGAGGATCGCGTCGTCCAAGTGCTTTTTCCGGTCGCTGATCGCTTCAGCGCCCTGGCGGACAGCGTTCAGGATGCGTTCGACAGCTACCGGCAGCTGGCCTATCTGCGTGGCCCGTTGAAGATCAGCTTTATTCTCACCCTGTCTCTGGTGTTGGCCGTGAGTCTGTTGACGTCCGTCTGGGCAGCGATGCATTCAGCACGGCGCCTCGTGGCTCCGGTCCGTGATCTCGCGGAGGGCACCCTTGCGGTTTCCAAGGGCCGCTACGATCAACGATTGCCTGTCCCGGGGAACGACGAGCTGGGCTTTCTGGTCATGTCGTTCAACCAGATGACCGGCCATCTGGCGTATGCACGCGATCAGGCGAATCGCAGCCAACGCCTTCTCGAGCGACAAAGGGCATACCTGGAGACCGTTCTGTCCGGCATCTCCTCCGGCGTCCTGACGCTCCGCCACGATGGGCGGCTGCGAACGGCGAACGCCGCGGCTGGTCACATTCTGGGACTCGTCCCGGAAGAGGTACTGGATCGCAAGTCCGAGGACGTCGCCGCAACGCGACCCTACCTGACGCCGTTCTTCGAAGCGGTGAGCCAGCACATCACGGCGGGCGAAGACGAGTGGACAGAGCAAGTAGACCTATTCGGCTCGGGCGGGCGCCAGGTCCTCATGTGCCGCGGCAGCGTCGTGACCGACGATCGCGGTCAACGGGGCCACGTGGTCGTGTTCGACGACATCACCGCCCTGGTACGCGCGCAGAGGAACGCGGCCTGGGCGGAGGTAGCACGCCGGCTGGCGCATGAGATCAAGAATCCGTTGACACCTATACAGCTCGCTGCTGAGCGAGTCCGTCACAAGTATCTCAAGGAGATGGACGCCGAGACCGGCAACGTCCTGGATCGCGCCACGCACACCATCATTCAGCAGGTGGAGGCACTGAAGGAGTTGGTCAACGCATTCAACGAGTACGCGCGCCCTCCGCGACTGTACCTGCGTCGACTGCAACTCAACGCCTTGTTGTCCGAGGTGTTGGACCTGTACAAAACGAACCCATTCGGGGTTAAGGTTCTGGTCCGACTCGACCCGAGCAATCCGACGATCGAAGCCGATGCTGGCCGAATTCGACAATTGCTTCACAATCTGGTGAAGAACGCTCTCGAGGCGATGGACGGGATAGGCGGTGAGCTCCGCGTCAGCACAAATGTGCGAAACCACGACGGCAACCGCTACGTCGACCTGGTGCTCGAGGATGACGGTCCCGGTTTTCCGTCGGACGCCGGGGTCGATATCTTCGAGCCCTATGTGACAACGAAACCGAAGGGGACGGGGCTGGGACTAGCGATCGTAAAAAACATCGTCGAGGAGCACGGCGGACTCATTCAGGCCGAAGCGCCTGCGAGTGGCGGCGCAAGGATTGTCATTCGTTTTCCGCCGGACGATTTGGCGAAACCGAGCGCTGCCTGAGGAAGCCCTTGAGAATAACGCCCAGGAATCGCCAGGGAACGGACATGCCAAAGCCCGCTTTGCTCCCGAAATGAACACGTCGCCGTGCCGACTACGGTGGCGCCCGCTGGACGAAGTCTATGGAGTTGGAGAAGTATGAATTCCCCGCACGTCCTGATCGTGGACGACGAGCCGGACATCCGCGAACTCGTCAAGGAAATACTGGAAGACGAAGAGTACGAGGTCACGGTTGCCAGCGACGGCCGCAGCGCTCGCGAGGCCCTGCGAGCGCGCCTCCCCGACATCATTCTGCTCGACATCTGGATGCCGGACATCGACGGCATCACCCTGCTCAAGGAGATCAGCGAAGACGATGGTCTGCCGTGCCAAGTAATCATGATGTCAGGCCACGGCAATGTGGAGACGGCAGTCGAGGCGACGCGGCTGGGTGCCTACGACTATCTCGAGAAACCGCTGTCGATGGCCAAACTGCTCATTACCATCGAGCGCGCCCTGGAAAACGCCCGATTGCAGAAGGAGAACGCGGGTCTCCGCCGGCAAACCTCGCCCGCCGTCGAGCCGGGCGGGAAGAGCGCCGTCATGCAGCGCCTTCGCGAACAGGCGCTCAGGGTGGCTCAGCACGACACATGGGTCCTCATTTCCGGCGAATCAGGCACGGGTAAGGAAACCGTCGCCCGGTACATACACGGGCATAGCGCTCGAAAAGAAGGGCCGTTCGTGGAATTGGGTGGAGGCGCCATATCGGGTGAAAACAGCGCCCGCGAGCTGTTCGGCAGTGAAGAGCACGGGCGCACCCACTACGGCTATCTGGAGCAGGCCCACGGCGGAACGTTGTTTCTCGACGACGTGGCGGATCTGAACGAAGAAGCCCAGGTCAAGCTCGCCGGGGCACTCGAGTCCGGAACCTTCCTACGGGTCGGAGGCAGCGAGCCGATCACAGTCGACGTTCGGGTCATTGCCGCCACCCGCCTGAATCTGGGGGAAGAAGTGTCCTCGGGGCGATTTCGTGAGGACCTCTATTACCACCTCAACGTGGTTCCGATCCATCTCCCAGCTCTGCGGGATCATGTGGAAGACGTACCCGAACTCCTCAACTCCTTTGTCAACTGGTTCGTGGACCACGATCACCTGTCGTTCCGCAGATTTTCGATGGCGGCCAAGAATCGCCTACGAAACCACCGCTGGCCTGGCAACGTCCGCGAACTCAAGAATCTCGTTCAGCGGCTGTTGATCACAGGGTCCGGCGAGGAGATCAGCCTGGACGAGATTGACATGGCGCTCACCACGAGTGTCCCTGCACCCGGAAGTGACCAGGTGACATCCGCGCCGCTCAATCTGCCCCTTCGCGAAGCCCGAGAAGAGTTCGAGCGGGTCTACCTACGGCAGTTGCTGTTGGAGTGTGGCGGCAGCGTCGCCCACGTAGCGGAACGCGCCGGCATGGAGCGCACGAACTTGTATCGTAAACTGCGCGCCCTCGGCATTGATCCGAAGAATCCAGAGCAAATCGGCTAGTGGCGGATCCGTTGCACCCGCGGGAGCCGGAGCACGCCGGCGTCGCTCAGGGGCCGCCGCGATGATCGTTCAACTGATCGAGTGATCTGAGATCATGCAGAATTTCTGGAAATCAGAATGAAGATCATCATTCTGGGAGCCGGTCAGGTGGGTAGTTCGGTGTCTCGCATTCTCACCCAGGAAGGCAATGACGTCACGATCGTCGACACTCGTCCGGAACTCCTGAAGGACTTACAAGACCGCCTGGACATCCGCACGGTCCTCGGGCACGCCTCGTACCCGGCGGTTTTGGCCCAGGCAGGGGGCGAGGACGCGGAAATGGTCATCGCGCTCACGAGCAGCGACGAGGTGAACATGATCGCCTGCCGACTCGCCTGGACGCTGTTCCGGACGCCAACGAAGATCGCCCGGGTTCGGGCACCGGAGTATCTGGATACGGAGAAGCTCTTCTGTAACGATGCGGTTCCGATTGACGTATTGATCAGCCCGGAGCAGGCGGTTACCGACTACATACATCGTGTCATCGAAAACCCGGGAACGCTCCAAGTGTTGGACTTCGCGGACGGCTTGGTCCGGCTGGTGTGCGTCAAGGCGTACGATGGCGGGAAGCTCGTGGGTAAGGCCCTGGCGCACCTGCCGGAAGAGCTTCCGGGTATCGACACCCGAGTGGCGGCAATATTTCGGGGTGGACACGCGATCATTCCCGAGGGCGACACCGTTATTCACGAAAATGACGAGGTGTTCTTCATCACCGCGCGCCATCACACGCGCGCGGTGATGGGCGAATTACGCAAGCTGGGCAAGAGTGTCAAACGGGTAACCATCGCCGGCGGCGGGAACATCGGCCGGCGGCTGGCCAGCGCACTGGAGTCCCGGCTGCAGGTGAAGATCATCGAGCGGAATCCAGAAATCGCCAATCGGGTTGCCGATGATCTGCGTCGAACCATCGTGCTACTGGGCGACGCGGCGGACGAGGAGTTGCTGGTGGATGAGAACATCGAGCATACGGACGTCTTTTGCGCCGTAACCAACGACGACGAAGCAAACATCCTCTCAGCCATGCTGGCCAAGCGCATGGGTGCAAGGAAGGTGATGGCTCTCATCAACCGGCCTGCGTATGTGGACCTCGTCGAAGATTCCGAGACCATTGACGTTGCGATCTCGCCCCAGCAGGCAACCATCGGCACGCTCCTCGCTCACGTGCGGAGAGGCGATGTGGTCAAAGTGCATTCCCTCCGCCGTGGAGCGGCCGAGGCACTCGAGGCAATCGCACACGGGGACCAAAAGACATCCAAGGTCGTCGGCCGGGCGATCGAGGACATCCCGCTTCCGTCCGGAGCTACCATTGGCGCCATCGTTCGAGAAAATGAGGTGATCATGGCGCACCACGACACGGTGGTCGAGTCGGACGACCACGTCATCCTTTTCTTGACCGACAAGCGTCGCCTCCCCGACGTGGAACGGCTGTTTCAAGTCAGTGTGACGTTTCTTTGACCGGCTTTTTTCACCCAGCCCCAACCGAACCAGGAGTGCAACCAGCATTGTATCAGCGGCAAACGCATCGGATCGGTGGGCAGCAGCGGAACGACCCTGCCATTCGGTTGTCGACCCAGTCCCGCTTTACATGCGAGCCGACCCCGCTCGGGCCTGAGCTCGGGAAGTGGCCCGTTGGCCGATCGACCGCTCCGCTTCGCCGAATCGAGTCGCAATTGCGGTTTCAACCGCAAAATCCGGGCTCGGGAGCAGACCATTGAGTCTGGAAGTCGTGCAGCGGGTTCTGGGTATTCTGCTGTCGGTATTCAGTCTCACCATGGCGCCACCTATCCTCGTTGGACTCTACTACGGTGATGGCGCAATCCTGCCTTTCGTACTGAGCCTGGTCGCCACCGCGACGCTGGGGCTGAGTATCTGGCTGCCCGTGCTCAAAGAAAAACGCGAAATGCGCTTGCGGGACGGTTTCATCGTCACAGCGTTGTTCTGGACGGTGCTGGGAACGGTCGGCGCATTGCCCTTCACGCTGTTGGAGGGCGAGTTCAGCATGAGTTTCACAGACGGATTCTTCGAGTCCATGTCGGGACTGACGACCACGGGTGCGACGGTGATCACTCACATCGACGATCTCCCGCACTCGGTCCTGTTCTACCGCCAACAGCTGCAGTGGCTGGGCGGCATGGGCATCATCGTGCTCGCCGTTGCCGTCCTGCCAATGCTGGGAATTGGCGGCATGCAGCTCTATCGAGCCGAGACGCCTGGTCCGATCAAGGACACGAAATTGACACCCCGAATTACGGAGACGGCGAAAGCGCTTTGGTACATCTACCTGGGGCTGACGGTCGCATGCGGTGTCTCGTATTGGCTGGCCGGCATGGAACCGTTCGACGCCGTGGGTCACGCCTTCGCCACCGTCGCCATCGGTGGTTTCTCCACCCACGACGCCAGCATGGGCTACTTCGACAACCCTCTGATTCTCCTGATTGCCGTGGTGTTTATGATCGTCTCGGGCGCAAACTACTCGTTGCATTTCCTCGCCTTGCGCCGGCAAAGCGTCAAACCGTACCTGCACGACTCGGAGTTCCGTACCTACCTCGGCTCTTTGACCGCGGTTGCCATCGTGACCGTCTCCTATCTCGCCATCACCCACTGGTATGAGTTCGACGAGGCGCTTCTGCACGGATTGTTTCAGGTCGTATCCATTGCGACAACGACCGGTTTCACCACTACCGAGTATTTCACTTGGCCGGGCTTCCTTCCGGTTCTGCTCATCTTCTCCAGCTTTGTCGGAGGGTGTGCCGGATCGACCGGCGGTGGCATGAAAGTCGTCCGTTTTCTGCTGCTCTGGAAGCAGGGCCAACGGGAAATCGTTCGGCTCATTCACCCAAGCGCCCAAGTTTCGGTAAAACTCGGAAGACAGCGCCTTTCGGAAGACGTCATCAACGCCGTTTGGGGATTTTTCTCCCTTTACGTTGCGAGCTTCTCACTGATGATGCTGATTCTCATGGCAACGGGGCTCAACCAAGTCACCGCGTTCTCGGCGGTCGCCGCGTGCATGAACAATCTGGGCCCCGGTCTCGGAGACGTGGGCTCGAATTTCGCCGAGATTAACGGTGTTTCGAAATGGGTACTCTGCTTCGCCATGCTGCTCGGGCGACTGGAGGTGTTTACGCTCGTGGTCTTGATGACACCCACGTTCTGGCGGCGTTGACATGCCCGGTGATCAGGAGCGCAAGTGGAACGAACGCTATCGAGCCAGCGAGCGAGTGCCGGAAGCCGCTCGGGTATTGCGAGCGAATCTGCACCTGTTGCCTCAGGGGGGGCGCAGTCTCGATGTCGCCTGTGGGCTTGGCGGGAATTGTCTGGAATTGGCTCGCCTTGGTTTCGACTCCCACGGTTGGGATTTGTCGTCGGTCGCCATCGCGGCCCTTCGCGAACGCGCCTGCACCCTGCACCTCCCTGTGACCGCAGAAATTCGTGACGTCGAATTGGATCCACCGGCGCCCGACAGCTTTGACGTCATCGTCGTCGCCCACTATTTGCACAGAGCACTTGCCGGCGCGCTCGTGCAGGCGGTTCGTCCGGGCGGCGTGTTGCTTTATCAGACGTTCACTCGGGCGCAGGTGGATCAAATCGGGCCCAAGAACCCGGGCTACCGCCTGGGCGACAACGAGTTGCTGCGTCTGTTCGTACCACCGATGAAGCTTCGCGCATACCGGGAGGAGGGAACACTCGGGGACGTCACGCGGGGATTCCGCAACTTGGCAATGCTCGTGGCCCAGAGGGACGCATCGACCAACGGTCAGCGTGGAGGATGAGGATGGGGGTCGTCGAGAACTTGGAATCCCTGCTCGCAAAGGGTCAAGACAGTTCGATGCTGCGGTTCGGTCTCGGAAACGCCTACCTGGCCAACGGGCTTCCCGAAACCGCAGCCAAGCACCTGAGAGCGGCTGTGACGCAGGATCCAAATTATTCCGCGGCCTGGAAGCTGTTGGGCAAGGCATTGACGGATTTGGATCTTGCCGAGCAGGCAATGGACGCGTATCGAAAAGGCATTGAAGCAGCTCAGCACCACGGTGACGTTCAGGCGGCGAAAGAGATGGCCGTGTTTCTCAAGCGGTTGGAGAAAGACTCTGCGAAACGCTGAGTAAGGCAATCCTGGTGTTGTCGGCGCGGTGTCGCCCGAATCAGTAGCGTGTCGGGACACCGTCAGGACGCTTCTTGAAGCGCTTGTAGCTCCAGAGATATTGCTCTGGGGCGCGCCGAATGGCGGCCTCGATCTCACGGTTCATGGCACAGACCGATTGCTCCACAGGTTTTCGACAGATTTCATCGCTCATTCTGCGACAGATCACACGAAAGCCCCGCCCGTGCGGGAGCCTCTCGGCGACGATCAGCAGCACCGGTGCGCCAGTCGCGATCGCCAGTCGTGAAACGAGGGTCATGGTGTAGGCCTGGATGCCGAAGAACGGGGCAAAGATGCCACCCCCGCTCGGCGGATTCTGGTCTGGCAAAATGCCCGCCACCTCTCCGCGTTCGAGTGCACGACGAACTGCGAGCACACCTTTGCGGTCGGTGGGCACGAGCCGATTGCCAAGGCGGCCCCGCCATCGACACAGTTCCTGGTCGAGCCCAATTCGGCTCGGCCGGAAAAGCGCTGTCGCCGGGCCGTAGTGAGTGCAAAAAAGCCCGGTAATCTCGAAGGCGCCGAGATGCGGTGTTAGCATGATCGCGCCACGGCCCTCATCCAGGGCGGATTTCAGACTTTCCAGACCGTCAATCTCGCGAACCAGCTCGAGAGTCCGATGGGCAGGCCAGAGCCACACCGCGCCCAGTTCCAAAATTCCTCGCGCGAGGTGAGCCAGGCTGGCTCGCTCCAGCCGACGGCGCTCGGTCGGATCCAGCTCGGGAAAACAATAGGCCAAATTCCTTCGAGTAACTCGCCGCGCACCGTTTGGAATCCAGGCGAGAAGCACACCCAATCCGTAACCGATTGCGTGATTTATCCGAAACGGAACGGCCGCGGTAATTCTTAGTGCCGTCAGGACGATGCTGCGCAGCACGCGGTATCTCCGAGTTGTCCAGGGCGCGCATTCTACGGGATTTCCGGCCCCGAGCCGACCCACATGTGAAGGTACCAGAAGGCAGGGGTATACTTGCCCGTCCCGTCCAGGAGCGCAGAGACCAGAAATGACCGATCGAGCCGACTTGGAACAGTTGGTGAAACCACTGAAACCCCGCGATGCGTGGGACCTCCTCGAAGCGGATCCCCGAGCTGTTCTCATTGACGTGCGGTCCTCCATGGAGCACCTGTTCGTCGGGCACCCCAAAGGATCCATACACATCTCGTGGATCGACGAACCCAATTGGAAGGTCAATCCGAACTTCGTTCAGGAAGTCCGCAAGGTTCTTCTGGGCGGCGTGACTGCCCACTCGAATGGCCGCGTGCCGGTGATCTTGATCTGCCGGAGCGGTCACCGGTCCCTGGAAGCCGGCGCCGCATTGTTGAGCGATGGATTCGAAGACGTGTACGGCGTCGTTGGCGGATTCGAAGGACCACTGAACGACGAACACCATCGAAGCACTGTGGCAGGCTGGCGACACGAGGGATTACCGTGGGAGCAGTGCTGATTCGCGGGTTCGACCCTGGAACGAGGCGGGCCCGGTTCGCTCCGCTTATCCGATTTTCGCCCTAGCCCGGATACTTCATCAGGGACCCCGGATGCTGGCGGAATTCGCAGCCGTCCTGGCGCCGCTCTGGGCGA
>JBFGYN010000016.1:0-17943 GCA_041587415.1 Candidatus Competibacterales bacterium
CCCTTGAGTCTCGCTGTGCGGATGTACTGGGAGGTCATCACTTCGGCCATGGAGGCGCGGGTCATGCGGGCGATGTAGCCGAGCCCGTACAGCGACATTGTCATGACCGGAAGCGTGAAATTCTCGAAAGTGACGTCACCGGCCTTGGCAACGCCCTTCAACCAGCCGAGCCAGGTCGCGAAAATGACCGTGAACAGGATGCCGCTTACGTATTCCGGAGTCGCCGTGGTTGCGATGGAGAAGACCGACAGCGAACGGTCCGTTCTGGAGCCCTCCCGCATGCCTGCAAGCACCCCGACGATCAATGCACCGGGAACCATCGTGACCATGACCCAAAATGCCAGTACGCCGGTGTAGCCCAAGCGCTCCGGCAGCACGTCGTTGACGGGCTTTCGGAATCGCGTGGAATGGCCGAATTCGCCCTGCACGGAATTGATCAGCCACTCGCCATAGCGCACGACGAGCGGGCGCCGGTAACCCTCCCTTTCGAGCCACCGCTCGACCGCCTCGGCCTCCATACGATTGTTGTTCTGTTGCAGCGCGAGCTTCTTGAGGTTCGGCTCAAGGTTGACGAGCGTGAACACCACGAAGGTCAGTGCCAACATGGTCAATGCCATGACGACCAGGCGGCGCGCAAGGAAAGCAGTCACGTTGAGTTACCCTCGGCTTTGATCGGCGCGGCTGATGCCGGCGGCGAGAAACGAATACCCGCCGGCACCGCCCGCCAGTACATGGGAATCAAGCGAGAGAGGTCTTTTCGAAATGCTGCTCGAAGGTCGGATGAATCGCGTAGTTTTGGACCCTATCCGACGTGTGACTGTAGAGGGAACGCCAGTAGGGCTGCACGAGAACACCTGATTCCTGCAGCATGCGCTCCACATCTTCCATGATCACTCGGCGCTTGTCGTGGTCGGCAATCGCCAGGGCTTCGTTCAGTCTCGCGTCGAATTCCGGACTGCTGAACCCGGTCTCGTTCCATGCCTCGCCGGTACGGTAGGCCAATGCCAGCACCTGGACACCCAGCGGGCGCATGTTCCAGTTGGTAACGGAGAACGGGTACTTCGTCCAATCGTTCCAGAAGGAGCTGCTGGGGATAATCGTGCGCTTGACCTTCAGGCCGGCGTCGCGCATCTGCGCCGCCACCGCATCCGCGGTGTTGCGTCGATAATCGTCATCAATCGAGATAAGGTCGTGTTCGAAGTCGAGTTGGCCGGCTTCCGTCAGGAGCTGCTTGGCTTTCTCCGCATCGCGTTTTACCCGTGGAAGCTCAAAATACTCCGGATGCATCGGCCCGACGTGGTGATTCTCGGCGACGACACCAGCGTTCCCGTAGCCAATCTGTAGCACGGTTTCGTTGTCCACTGCCAACTGAACGGCATTGCGAACGCGCTGATCGTCATAAGGTGGGCTGTTCACGTTCATGCGGCAGCAGACGGTTGCCGCCGTGACTGCTTCTGTCTTGGCAAAGCCGAGACCGTCCAGGATCTCGACGTAGTCCGCAACGGTCTGGTAGTTGACGTCCACATCCCCGGATTCAAACGCGGCGACCTCGGCGGCCGGGTCAGTTCCGTAGTCAGTCCATTCGATGCCGTCCAGAAACACCTCGCCGCCCCACCAGCCGGACTCGCGGCGCTTCACGGATGCGCTGACGCCAACTTCGAGAGTCTCCAGCTCGAATGGGCCCGTGCCGACAGGATTTTTGGAAAGATCGGCGCCATTCTTGTCGAAATCACGGTGGACGATGAGTGCAGGATAGTCGGTGACGCCGGGAATGATCGTGATATCCGGCTGGCTTAGCTTTAGCTTCACCGTGTGGTCGTCGACCTTGGTGATTGCGCCCTCCAGCGCCTTGTTGGTTGCGGGGTCGATCAAGTTCGCCACGCGGCCGGCCATGGAGTTCCCCTCCACGTCCTTTTCGCACCAACGCATGAAGTTGAATACCACATCGTCGGCATTGAAATCATCGCCGTTGTTCCATTTTACACCCTTGCGCACGTTGAGCGTGTACTCGGTGGCATCGTCGCTTACCTCCCAGCTTTCGAGCAGCCAGGGTTCGAATGTGAAGTCATGGGTATACCTGACCAGAGGTTCGGCGAACTGCCGGGCCACATTGCCCATTTCGCTCCAGTCGAAGACTCGCGGGTCGACCACCCGTCGAACGCTCATCGAGACCCGCAAGATGCCACCCTTCTTGCCGGCCGCGTGGGCGGCTCTCGGCGCGCTCAAGCCGATGAGGCCGTAGGCGGTGGCCGTGGTTGCACAGAACGCCGTCGACAAGGCCAAGAATTCGCGGCGACTCATTTGACCGGCCCGGGTCTCCTCTGCCCAATTCCTGATTGCCGGGTGCAATGGTTTACCGTTGATGGTCTTGGTATCGGTCATAGTTCTGTCCTTCCTCTTTGGTGAGCGTGTCCATTGCAAGCGTGCGGTGGTCTTGAACGGACTGGCGTTTCGTAGATCGATTATCGTTTGCTTTTACTGTACGAGACGTTGGCAGATCTGGGTCTACCCGGTCAGATTAAGCGTCGGATTTCCCAGAGCGCAATCGCGCACCCGGTCATCGGTCGCACGGGGGAAATCACGTGAGATTGATATCGCATCACGACAAGTCTACCAGACCGCTTGCGAATCGCAGTACGTTACCCGGAGCGGGACCGAGGACAAGACTCACTGTCTGCATTTTCCGGCGGAGCAAGAAATGCCCAAGACTTTCGGGCGTCGAGGCCGGCGCATTGGCGAGGCGCCACGCCTGCGAGCGGCCATCCCTCGATATGGCTACGCGTCGAATGGGTGGCGCAGCACGACCGTCTCTTCACGATCGGCACCCGTGGACACGATGTCCACGGGCGTGCCCGTCAGAGCCTCGATGCGACGAATGTACGAGCGAGCGTTCTCGGACAGCGCGTCCAGGTCGCGTACTCCAACCGTTGACTCATTCCATCCAGGAAGCTCCTCGTAGACCGGCTGACACTCCTCGATGGCTTCGGCACCCAGCGGCGGGTGCTCGAGCAACTCGTTGCCGCGCTGGTAACCAATACATACGCGAATGGTATCGAGCCCGTCGAGGACGTCCAATTTGGTCAAACAAAGGCCGCTGACACTGTTGATTTGCACCGAGCGGCGCAGCGCCACCGCGTCGAACCACCCACATCGCCTCGGCCGGCCGGTCGTTGCGCCAAATTCGTGACCCGAGCTGGCGAGGCGGGCGCCGATCTCGTCGAACAGCTCTGTCGGGAACGGCCCCGAGCCAACACGTGTGGTATACGCCTTGGTAATGCCGAGAACGTAGTCCAGGTATCTCGGCCCGACACCCGTACCCGTGGCCGCGCCGCCAGCGGTCGTGTTCGATGACGTGACATAGGGGTAGGTACCGTGGTCAACGTCCAGCAGCGCGCCTTGCGCACCTTCGAACAGAACGTTGTTGCCGGAGCGTTGGTGCTCGTGCAGCGTACGAGTGACGTCGGCGATCATGGGCGCCATGCGTTCGCAGGTAGCGAGACAGCCTTCCAGGGAGGACTGAAAATCCACCGGTTCGGTCTTGAAGTACTCCTTGAGCGAGAAATTGTGGTAATCCAGCATTTCGCCCAATTTGGCGGCCAGGCGTTCCCGATGCAGCAGGTCGCCGACCCGCACGGCGCGGCGCGCGACCTTGTCCTCGTAGGCGGGGCCGATGCCGCGGCCAGTGGTGCCGATGGCGCGGCTACCACGCGCCCGCTCGCGTGCCTGGTCGAGTGCGACGTGAACCGGCAGGATCAGCGGGCATGCTTCGGAAACCCAAAGCCTGCCGCGGACATCCAAGCCGCCTGCCCGTAACCCGTCGATTTCCGAGAACAGGGCTTCCGGGGACAGTACGACACCGTTGCCGATGAAGCATTCCACCTGGTCACGTAGAATGCCGGAAGGAATCAAGTGCAGGACGGTCTTCCGGCCACCGATGACGAGCGTGTGACCCGCGTTGTGCCCGCCCTGAAATCGAACGACGGCTACCGCCCGATCCGTCAGCAAGTCAACGATCTTGCCCTTGCCCTCGTCACCCCACTGAGTCCCGATCACGACGACGTTCTTGCTCATCTTGCGGGATCCGTTCTCAGCGTGATTCATCGATTGGTTGCACCATCCACTCGTCGCCATTCTGAACCAATCGCCGGTCACACCCAACTTCCCTGGCATCCACGACCTGGCCGGGCAACTCGCAGACCACACGTTCTCCGCGCTCACGGAAGCCGGTCACGGCTGCACTGAGCCCGCTGTCATCGCTGTGAGGCGCGAATATGCCGGTTTGCCGGACTCCTGATGCCCTCTGACCCAATCCGAGGAGCATCTTGAGGTCCGCACTAAAACCTGTCGCCGGTCGAGCGCGACCAAATACCTTGCCGACGTCGTCGTAGCGCCCACCCCGCGCCACCGTGTCGCCGTGACCGGGAACATAGGCGCCGAACACCAAACCCGTGTGATAGTGATAGCCGCGCAGCTCTGCCAAATCGAAGTGCAACGCGATCTCCGGATACCGGTGCTGGAGGGCGGCGGCCAGTCGGTGCATGGTTTCCAGGTGCTGTTGCACGTCGTCACTGGCCGAGGCCAGCACGCGATTCGCGTCCGCAAGCGCTTCCATGCCGCCGTTAAGATCCGTCAGCTCCGAAAACATGCGGCCGAACTCTGAAGAGGGCGAAACTTGCTCGATGATCGCGGAGATCTCCGGTGCCGCCTTTCTCTGAATGGCATCGAACAGCTGTGCTTCCTGGTGAGGCTCGAGGCCAGCCGATTCGGCGAGACCACGGTAAATGCCCACGTGGCCCAGATCCAGGTGAACAGACCCAAAGCCTGCCAAGGCGAGCGACTCGAGCATGAGACTGATGACTTCCAGGTCGCTCTCGACTCCGGAATGGCCATAGAGCTCCGCGCCGATTTGAATTGGACTGCGCGAGCCGCCGAAGTCGTCGCCTCGCGTGTGCAGCACCGTCCCACTGTAGCAAAGCCGGACCGGGCCCTCGCGCCTCAGCTGATGGGCGTCTATTCTCGCGACTTGAGGCGACATGTCGGCGCGGATGCCCATGAGACGGCCACTGAGCTGATCGACGAACTTGAATGTCATCAAGTCGAGATCATTGCCAGTTCCGATGAGCAAGGAATCGATGAATTCGATGAACGGCGTGAAGACGAGCTCATAGCCCCAACGCCGGTACAGATCGAGCGTCTCGGAACGGAGCCGATCCAGGGCAAGTGCCTGGGACGGAAGCACTTCTTCGATACCTTCAGGCAGCAACCATCGATCTTCGCGACCCATATGGAACCTCGGTAGATTGCCAAACGCTTACCCGAGCCGTCTCGGCTTGCTCAGTGGAGGTCCGTCCACGTGCCGCGCGTAACTTCCACTCCGGTTACGGCTTCCCTAGCCTGCCGCACGCCGCCGCGTCAGCGCAAAAACTGCAGCAGCACAGCCCCGCCGAGCATGCTCAACAGTCCCCCGATTCGTATGACGCGGTTGTCCGCCTGTGCCATTTCAGCCCACAAGCGCCGTGTCGTGCTGGGGCTCACGAACGGAAGAAGGCCTTCGATTACAAGCACGAGCCCGACAGCCGTGAGCAGATCCTGCCACATACGGTTCGCCGATCAGGTCGCGGATGGCACCGAAGCCGAGAGTCGCTAGGGCGCCGAGGGCGCATCACGTTGCCGCCTAAAATACCGGAAGAAGTCCGACTCGGGTTCCAGCACCAGCACATCGCCGCCCTGTCCCAGGGTATTTCGATAGG
The DNA here is from genome assembly GCA_041587415.1 of Candidatus Competibacterales bacterium. Classification (GTDB taxonomy): domain Bacteria; phylum Pseudomonadota; class Gammaproteobacteria; order Competibacterales; family JAHEDQ01; genus JBFGYN01. The sequence goes on from JBFGYN010000016.1 coordinate 5,751, forward strand.
CGATGAGACTGCGATAGAAAGAGTAAAATTCCGGATCGTCGTTGAAGGCCCTTGCGTAGGTGTCCGCGGAACGAGCGTCCCCTTCGCCTCTCAGCTTCTCTGCGTCCCGGTACGCCTCGGCCAGCAGGACGACCCGCTGACGGTCTGCGTCGGCGCGAATGCGCTCCGCCGCTTCGGCGCCGCGGGACCGAAAGTCCCGTGCAACTCGCTCACGCTCCGCGCGCATGCGCTGGAAGACGGAATCGCTGACACCCTTGGGCAGATCAATGCGCTTTATCCGAACATCCACGACTTGTAGACCAAGGGTGCGGGCCGCCTTGTCGGCAGACGCCTTCAGCACCTTCATGATTTGCGAGCGTTCCCCGGATACGGCTTCCTGAATGGTTCGTTTACTGAATTCACTGCGCAGATCGTCCTTGATGATCTGATCCAAGCGCAGATTAGCCTGAAGCGAGTCGCCGGCCACCGAGGTGTAATAGCGTGCTACGTCCGCGATCCGCCATTTGACGAAGGAGTCAACGATGACGTTTTTCTTCTCGACGGTTAGAAATCGTTCCGGCTCGTTGTCCAGCGTCTGAATGCGCGAATCGAACTTCCGTATATTGTTGATGAGCGGAAACTTGATATGAATTCCGGGCTCGTAATCCGACTGGACGATCTCACCCAATCTGAAGCGAATTGCCTTTTCCGTCTCGTGCACGGTGAAGATTGAAAAGGACGCCAGCACTATCACGGCCGCGCCAACGACGAGGGCTGTACCAATCGACTTGGGCATCAGCGGGCCTCCCGTAGTCGCCGACTGTCGCGGGCGCGGTTGGAATCCTCGAGCCGCTGTCCAACGAAACCGGCTCCGCCGGCACTGGCGGGCCCGCCACTCATGCTGCGATCCGAGTCGGCATCTGGGTCCCCTTTGACCAACTGATCGAGGGGAAGATACAAAAGATTGTTCCCCTCACTGACGTCGACCACGACTTTTCGGCTGCCAGCCATCACCGTCTCCATTGCCTCGAGGTAGAGGCGATCCCTGGTAACTTCCGGGGCCTTCTGGTACTCGCCCAGCAATTGTGTAAATCGCTGTGCTTCACCCTCGGCCTGGGCAATGACCTGATCGCGGTAGGCGTTGGCCTCCTCCAGCTGCCGTGCCGCAGCGCCCCGCGCCTTGGGTATGATCTCGTTGGAATAAGCTTCCGCTTCGTTTTTCAAGCGCTGTTCGTCCTCCCGGGCCTTGATCGCATCCTGGAACGCGTCTTGAACCTCCTCGGGAGGCTGGGCGTCCTGCAGATTGACACCCGAAATCTGGAGCCCGATCTCGTAATCGTCGAGAATGCCCTGACTGAGATCTCGTACCTGGGCAACAATCTCGGCTCGCCCTTCCGTGAGTACGAAATCCATCTTGGCTTTGCCGATGACTTCGCGCGTCGCGCTCTCGACAACCTGCTTCAGGGTCAAATCCGGCTCGACCACACTGAACAGATATTGCTGCGGATTTCCGATTTGATACTGCACCGCCATGGCGATGTCGACGATATTTTCGTCCTGGGTGAGCATGAGCGCCTCACGCTCCACAGCTGGGGGCTTCGTTCTCCCGCTGTCGGACGAGCGATAGCCGATTTCCATGAATCGGCGCCGCTCCACGTCCACCACTTCAACCGTTTCGATCGGGTAGGGGATGTGCCAGTGGGGACCAGGCATAGTCGCGTCCACGTATTTTCCAAATCGCAACACGACGCCCCGACGCCCCTCGTCCACGATGTAGATCCCCGACAAGATCCAACCGATGCCGATTACTGCCGCGAGCAGCCCGAATCCAGCGCTGCCCAATTTGCCCGGACCTGCGCCCGTAGCCGCGCCGCCCCCGCCGCCTCCTTTCCGGTTGAGGATACCGCCAAATCGGCCGGTGAGCTTCCGAAATAGATCGTCCAAATCCGGCGGTCCCTGATCGCGACCATTGCCGCCCCAAGGGTCCTTACCGTTTCCACCCGGTTCGTTCCAGGCCATGTCCTCTCCAGTGCTGTCAAAATGTACGCCGGCGCCCCATCGGAACGCGGATTGTAGATTTGGCTGCTAGCAGCCGCAAGGCGCCGCCAAAACTCCTCAGGGCGTCGTATGCAGCCAACGTCGATCCAGACCTTCGCGCCGCGCGAGGCGGTCAAAGTCGCGCTGTTGCGCTCTTACCTCGATTACCCATTCGCCGTTGGGCCCCTCGCTTTCGCTCAGTACAGAGCCCATCTCGAACAGGCGCGCGCGTATGCGACCTGCGGCCAATGGCAAGTGCACCCATCGATGGACGGTGTCGGGACGCAGTCGTTCGGCAATCGCACGACGCAGCTGATCGAGGCCGAACCCTGTCTTTGCCGATACCCAGGTACGCACAATTTGCCCCGCTGCGTCGCGCTGCGGCGCGGGTATTTGCGCGTCCTCGAGAAGATCGGCCTTGTTGTAGACCTGGATCGTTGGAACACCGTCCGCTGCAATCTCCGCCAGTACGCCCTCCACCTCACGCATATTCTCGTAGCGCTCCGGGCTGGCGGCGTCCACGACGTGCAACAGCAATTGAGCCTCGGTCGTTTCCTGCAGCGTCGACCGGAAAGCGGCCACCAGCTCGTGCGGCAGATCGCTGATGAAACCAACCGTGTCGGCCAAAATTGCGGAGCCGGTGTCCGGCAGTTCGACGCGCCTGTGCGTGGGGTCCAAGGTTGCGAACAGCTGGTCAGCCGCATACGCGTTAGCGCTCGTCATGCTGTTGAACAAAGTGGATTTTCCAGCGTTGGTGTAGCCAACGAGCGAAATGGTCGGGACGTCGGCACGCCGTCGCGCCCGCCGTCCCTGAACCCGGTGTCGATCCACCCGATCCAATCGACTGAGTAGCAGGCGAATTCGCCCGGCAAGGAGACGGCGGTCCGTCTCCAGCTGCGTCTCGCCTGGTCCACGCAAACCGATTCCGCCCTTTTGTCGCTCCAAGTGCGTCCAGCCTCGAACCAACCGGGTCGAAAGATGCCTGAGCTGAGCGAGCTCGACCTGAAGCTTGCCCTCGTGGGATCGGGCTCGCTGGGCGAAAATGTCGAGAATTAGGCCGGTTCGATCCAGTACCCGGCATTGTAGGTGCCGCTCCAGGTTGCGTTCCTGGCTCGGCGACATGGTGTGATTAAAAATCACGACCTCGCCCCCTTGGCCCTCCACGGCTTCGCGAATCTCGTCTGCCTTGCCGGCCCCGACAAAGTAGCGGGGGTCCGGTTCGCGTCGACTGCCGCCCACGACGCACACGGGCTCGGCACCGGCCGAGTAGACCAGGTCCGTAAACTCCGCGAGCCGATTCCGCGATTCTCTACGGTCAAAATCGATGTGTACGAGTACAGCGCGCTCACCGCGCTGGGGGCGCTCAAACAACCATGGCCTCCCAGCGCAATCGCTGGCGGGAAAAATTAGGAATCGCCAGTGCCTTCATCCGCCAAGTTCAGCCGGACGCTGCGCGCCGGCACGACGGTGGAGATTGCGTGCTTGTAGATCATCTGGCTTACGCTGTTCTTCAGCAGCACGACGAATTGGTCGAATGACTCGATCTGCCCTTGTAACTTGATTCCGTTCACGAGATAGATGGAAACGGGAATCCGTTCCTTGCGCAGCGTATTCAGGAATGGCTCCTGGAGGGACTGCCCTTTTGCCATTGACAAGGTCTCCTTCTTCTTGTTCGCGCGCCGTTTGCGATTCGATCGAATGAAATCGCGAGTAGCGGAAGTCTAGCGTCGTTTTGCGCACTGCGCCAATCGCTCAATTTCAGCTGGAATGCCAATTTCAGTGAGTTGCGCCACCGCGCCGGTCAAAATATCCGTACCGGTGGAATCGAGCCACCTGGTGCCGCGCTCCCCTCGGAGCCAGGTGAGCTGCCGGCGCGCCAGCTGTCGGGTTGCAATGATGCCACGCTTTTCCATTTCGTATCGGCTGAATACACCATCCAGGTATTCCCAGACTTGTCGATATCCTACGGCTCGCATGGCGGGTGTTCGTAAATTGAGGTCGCTGCGCGCCCGTAATTTTTCGACCTCGTGGACGAATCCCAGTTCCAGCATGTGCCGAAACCTCGCTTCGATCCGCTCATGGAGGCAACTTCGATCGGCCGTCGCCACCACGAGCTTTAGCAACCGAAAGGGAAGCGCCTGTTTCGTTCCTTCCGATAGCAAGGCTGACATGGCGCGTCCGGTGATCTCGTGGATTTCCAAAGCCCGTAGGATTCGTTGAGGGTCGTTCGGATGAATGCGCTCCGCCGAAACGGCGTCGACGCGCCTGAGGCGTTCGTGCATGACCCGATGACCCAGTCGCGCCGCGTCTCGCCCGAGGCGCGCGCGCAGCTGCGGATCTGCTGCAGGGAGCGGCGAGAGTCCTTCCTCCAAAGCCCGAAAATAGAGCATCGTTCCACCGACGAGCAGCGGCATCCGACCAAGGCTCTGGATTTCCTGCATGTGCTCGATCGCGTCGGAACGAAAGCGCGCCGCGGAATAGGCCTCACGTGGATCCAGGATGTCGACGAGCCGGTGGGGCACCTCGGACAGGGTCGCCTTGGAAGGTTTTGCCGTTCCGATGTCCATGCCCCGGTAGACGAGCGCCGAGTCTACGCTGATGACGTCCATGGGGAATCGTCGTGCGAGAGCCAGTGCCAGGTCGGTCTTGCCTGAAGCCGTCGGCCCCATGATGCAGACGGCCCATGGCTGCTCTGCCACGGCGCCTCCGTTTGTCGAATCCCGGTGACATGTCCGGGCAGGCCAAAGCAAGTCTCACCGCCCCCTGAGAAAGAGGCGGTCCAGGTCATCCAGCTTCATTTCAATCCACGTCGGACGCCCATGATTGCACTGGTCACTCCGTTCCGTCCGCTCCATTTGCCGCAGAAGGGCATCCATCTCGGGCAAGTTGAGACGGCGGTTGGCCCGAACCGAGCCATGACAAGCCATGGTCGAGAGCACGTCGTTGATGGCGACACGCACCCGATCGGAGGAACCGTGGGTTGCGAGATCGGACAACACGTCGCGAACCAGCTGTTCCACGTTGCTCTCGGCCAGCAGGTTGGGTACGCGGCGCACGGTGATGCGCTCGGGCCCGGCAACCGTCAGCTCCAGGCCCAGTTCGGAAAGCAGGTCCGCATGCGTTTCCGTGAGCTGCACCTCCTTCGCACTGACCGCGAGCGAGACGGGCACGAGAAGCGGTTGAGTCCGTATTCCACTGGCATCGAGCCCCGCTTTCAGCCCCTCGTAGGTAATGCGTTCGTGCGCCGCATGCATGTCCACGAGGATCAGCCCGCGCGCGTTCTGCGACAGGATGTAGATCCCATGGAGTTGAGCGATTGCGTGCCCAAGCGGTGGCCCCTGGTCGGCCGGCGCGGCATCTGGCAGGGCCCCGGGGTAAGCCCCCTGCCGTTCAGACGCCGGCAAACCCGATTGCCGGGCTGGATAGAGTTTGCCGTAGGCTTCCAGCTGTTCCTGCACGGACAAGGACATGGACGTCTGCTCGACAGGATTTGCCGGCCCCGGCATTCTCGGCCCGACGTTCGCGCGTAGTTGGACTTGGGGGGCCGGAGTCGGCGCCTCATCGGCAGGTCGAGTGTGGGACAGGACCTCATGGATCGTTCGATACAGGAAGTCGTGAACCAGACGCCCATTTCGGAATCGTACCTCGTACTTCGCCGGATGCACGTTGACATCGACCAGGGCGGGGTCGAGTTCCAGGTACAGGACGAAGGCCGGATGACGACCGTGGTACAGAACGTCTTGGTAACCCTGGCGCACGGCGTGGGCAACGAGCCTATCCCGGACCATCCGACCGTTTACGAAGAAGTACTGCATGTCCGTCTGACTGCGGGAGAACGTTGGCAGCCCGATCCAACCCTGGATTCGAAACCCAGCCGCCTCGTGGTCCACGTGGAGGCAGTGGTCGACAAACGCCTGACCGCACGCTTTGGCGAGACGCAGCTCGCGGGCGCGTTGGTCTGGGGCCGCGCGCATGTCCAGCATCGCCCGCCCATTGTGTCGCATGGAAACATTCAAATCGAAGCGACTCAGGGCCAGACGCCTCACCACGTCCTCCACGTGGCCCAGCTCCGTGCGCTCCGTGCGAAGGAATTTGCGGCGTGCCGGCACGTTGTAGAAAAGATCACGCACCTCGACCGTGGTTCCGACAGGATGTGGCGCAGGCTGCGCGGCAGGCGCCCCGCCGTTCGCATCCGATACGAGCCGCCAACCTCCGGCATCCTCAGCGGCACAGGAGGTAAGCGTGAGCCGAGACACCGAAGCGATGCTCGGCAGTGCCTCCCCGCGAAATCCGAGGCTGGCGACCGATTCCAAATCCTGCAGCGAGCCGATCTTGCTCGTCGCGTGGCGGGCGAGCGCAACGGGCAGTTCCTCGGATGGTATGCCCCAGCCGTTGTCGCGCACGCGAATGAGGGACACGCCCCCTTGCTCCAAGTCAATCTCGATTCGATCCGCGCCCGCATCGAGACAGTTCTCCAACAGCTCTTTGACCGCGGACGCCGGGCGCTCCACCACCTCGCCAGCGGCGATCTGGTTGATCAGCGGATCGGGTAGAGGGCGGATGGGCGTACGGTCCAACAGGTTCATCCGGCCATGGTTGGGACCGTAGCCGAAACTGTCAAGTGGTTCGCGGTCGATCGAGTGGAATTCCCGAATACCGGTGACAATCCCGTGCGAGCGCGCTGCACCGGGTATTTCACCCGACTGCTCTGGCTAACCCGGATATTTCACCAGCATCCGGGGTCCCTGATGAAGTATCCGGGCTAAATTCCCCGAGGGATCGTGAGGGCCGCACCAACTTTCAAGAGATCTCCTTGGATGTGATTCACATGGCGCAGGGCGCTCAATGAAACCTGGTAGCGGCGAGCGATCGCGCCCAGGGTTTCACCACGCTGGACCAAGTGCACCCGTGCGCCCTCCAGACGGGGGCCGCGGCTGGCGACGTAGGCTCGGATCCCTTGCAAAATGGCCATGGCCAGTGCCTGTTGATGGCTGGCTTCACGCAATTTTGCCTCTTCGTGGGCGTTGGAAAGAAATGCCGTCTCGACCAGGATCGAGGGAATATCGGGCGATTTCAGGACAACGAACTCGGCGCGCTCCACATTGACCTTGTGGACTGGGCCAACCTGGCGCAAAGCCTTGAGCACATGATCCGCCAAGGACCAACTATCGCTGATGGTATGATCCTGGAGCATGTTCAGCACGACCTGTTGCACGTCCTTGTCGACACCCTTTAGCGTTGCACCGCCAACGAGATCGGCCGCGTTCTCCCGCCGAGCGAGCCAGCGCGCCGCCTCACTCGACGCACCGCGCCGCGACAGCACGTAGACCGAGGAGCCGCGCGCCGCTCGGTTGTGAAAACTGTCTGCGTGGATGGAAACGAACAAATCCGCTTGATTCCGTCTCGCGACTTCGATCCGCTGGCGCAAGTGCAGGAAGCGGTCGGAATCCCGCGTCATCACGGCACGCATGCCGGGCTCTCGATTGATGGCGTCCCGCAGTCGGCGGGCAACCTGCAGCACAATGGTCTTCTCGAGATTGCCGCGACGTCCGACCGCACCGCTGTCTTTTCCACCGTGGCCAGGATCGACGACGATCACCCATGGCCGAGCCTGCATTGCGTCGCCTCCCATGCTCGGCTCGCCCGACTGCAGCTTGCTGGAGGCCAACGCTGGCGGCGGTTCTACCAGCTTGACGGCGGTGTTTTTCGCCTCCGAGGGAAGCAAATCCACAACGATCCGGTATCCCCTGGTGCCGGACGGAGCGAGAGGAAAATGCTCCACTTTGCGCGGTCTGTGCAAATCGATCACGACACGCCGCACCCCGTGGGCGCGGATGCCCGTGCGAATGCCTTTCACGGCGGAGCCCTGAACCGATGGCTTCTTCCTGACTCTGGCATCCGCAAGATCGACGACGACGCGAGGCGGCGAATCCAGCGCGAACAGCTCGTAGCGCGGCGTGTCGCTCAGGTCGAGGACCAAACGAGTCCGGTCTGTCGTGTCTTTGAGGCGAACACCGGTCAGCTCGGTCGTCGCCCATGCGCTACCGGAAAATAGCAAGAACGTCGCGACCAAACGGATCGACACTTGACCGAGCGACCAAATTCGCAATGGGTTGCGCGCCATTGTGGAGGCACCCTATCAATACTGCCAGCTAGCCCCTTAAAAAGGCAGGAATAGTTGAAGTCTAACACAGCATCGACTATTCGATGCCAGAGAAATTGCTCGAGCGCGGTCGCACGCCGTTGAGTGACCCTCGAAATATCACCGAATTCCACAAGAGCGGGTCGAGCCTGCGAAGCCGATTCAGCGAGCTTCCCGATCGGTGGTGCAGGCCTTTACGATCGACGATCCAATGCGTGTTCGAGGCTCGAATCGAGCCACCCTTCCCAGACCTTGGTGGGCGAGGTGAATTTCCAGGTCGGGAGCAGGCAACATGCCGACTCCCCGCTCAGGCCACTCGACGAGCCATATCGCCGAGGTCGACTCATAGTCGCGTATCCCGATGTACTCGAGCTCCTCCGGGTCTGCGAGCCGATACAAATCGAAATGGAAAACCTGTCGCCGGCCCACGGTGTATGGCTCAACGAGCGTGTAGGTCGGGCTCCGGACCCGTCCCCTGTATCCGAGCCCGGCAAGGACGCCACGAACCAGCGTCGTCTTGCCCGTACCCAGCTGCCCGAACAGGAAAATCACGGCATCGCCGGGACAACCCGCAGCGATGCGTGCACCCAGCCCGGCGGTTTCGCGCTCGTCACCGAGAAAGCATTCTGCGACTGTCACTCCCCATTGACCAACTGTCGGAGGTGAACCAGCAGGTCCGTGGCCAAGAGGCCGCGCTCCCCCTCCCGCGCGGCCCGATCCGCAGCGGCCGCGTGCACCTGTGCGCCAGCGCGCGCGCTGTCAAGGTGCCGAAAACCCTGCGCGAGCAACCCCGCAATGACGCCGGTAAGCACGTCCCCCATCCCCCCTGACGCCATGCCGGGATTTCCGCCAGTGCACACGCTGGGAACGCCGTCTGGTCCATGGACCAACGTCCCCGCGCCTTTGAGCAGGGCAACACCGCCGAATCGCCGCTGAATCTCGGTAACTGCATCAAATCGATCGGACTGTATCTCCGCAACCGATCGTCCCAGGAGCCGGGCCGCCTCCCCCGGATGCGGCGTCAGAACCCAATCTTGGCGCTCGAATGGTGCCTCGGCCAATAGCGACAGAGCATCTGCGTCCACGACCATGGGACGGGCGTGCGCCACCGAACACTCGAAAAGAGCCCGTGCCCACCGGTCATGGCCCAGCCCCGGCCCCAGGGCCACGACGCTCGCGCGCTCGATCAGTGGTTCGAGCGCTTGTTTCGCATCGACTCCGTGAAACATGATCTCGGGCCGGATGGCCGCCTGGACCGGCGCATGCTCGGGACGGGTCGCAACACTCACCAGCCCCGCGCCAACACGGGCCGCCGCTTCCCCGGCCATGCGCGCGGCACCGGCCATACCAAAATTTCCGCCTACCACGAGAGCGTGCCCGAACTGCCCCTTGTGCGCGTCGCGCGGTCGCCGCATGAGCAGAGCCGGAAGATCCTCGCCCCGGTACAGAACCGCCGAGGGCACGACAGCCTCGAAAACCGGCTCGGGAACCGACAATGACGCAAACCGGATATCGCCGCAGATGTCGGCGGCGCGTCCGGTGAACAGACCCTGTTTGAGCGCGATGAACGTTACCGTCGCGTCAGCCCGAATTGCCTCGCCGAGGACGGCCCCGGTCCGCGCGCTCAGCCCGGACGGGATGTCGACGGCGAGAACCGGCGCACGCGACTGGTTGACGGCTCGAATGGCCTCGGCCCATCGTCCCTCCACGGACCGCTCGAGCCCGGTCCCGAGCAACGCATCGACGACGACGTCCGCGCCCTCCAGCAGGGAATTCTGAAACGGTGCAATCGGCACCCCGGCGCTTTTCGCGTCCCGCCAAGCGATTGCCGCATCGCCCTTCAGTGCCGCCGGGTCGCTGAGCCAGCCCACGTGCGCGGCTAAACCTGCCTCGTTCGCCAGGCGGGCGACCACGTAACCGTCACCGCCGTTGTTACCGCCACCGCAAAGCACCGTCAACCGTCTCGCCTGTGGCCAGCGACCGGACACGAGTCGGAACACGGCGCTTCCGGCTCGGCACATGAGCGTGTACCCGGGGATGCGGTATTCCTCGATCGCGACGCGATCCAGTTCGCGAACCAGCTCTGGGCGGTACAATGCCGAAGGCAAATTATCCATATTTGTCATCACTCAACATGTCGGCCTCGCGAGAACATCACGCGCGCGCCCGAGGGCGAATCAGATGCACGCACCCGCCAGGATCGATTTCGACGATCTCGCCCTGAAGATCAAGGCCTGGGGTCGCGAGCTCGGTTTTCAGGCCATCGGCGTCAGCGATGTCGAATTGGGGCAGGCCGAGCGCCGGCTCCTTCATTGGCTGGGACGGAGTTTCCACGGCGAGATGGAATACATGAGTCGACATGGCACCCGCCGCAGTCGACCGGAAGACCTGCTCCCTGGAACCGTGCGGATCATATCGGCCCGCATGGATTACCTGCCACCGAATGGAACCGATCCCTGGGCGGTGCTGGAGAACGACACACTCGGTTACATTTCGCGTTACGCCACCGGCCGCGATTATCACAAATTGATTCGGCGGCGCCTACAGCGCCTGGCCGACCGAATCACCGAACTGACGGGTCCGTTCCAATATCGTGCATTCGCCGACAGTGCGCCCGTCATGGAAAAGGCCCTGGCCGAAAAAGCGGGTTTGGGCTGGATCGGCAAACATTCGAATCTGCTGAGCCACCAGGCGGGATCTTGGTTTTTTCTCGGTGAACTCTACACAGACCTTCCGCTTCCGGTCGATACACCGGCAACGGAGCACTGTGGAACCTGCCAGGCTTGCATCGACGCCTGCCCGACTGGAGCAATCGTAGCACCGTTTCAAGTGGACGCACGGTTGTGCATTTCCTATTTGACGATCGAGTTGTACGGCCCGATCCCGGAGAGCCTGAGACCGGCCATCGGCAATCGCATCTACGGCTGCGACGATTGCCAGCTGGTGTGCCCTTGGAACCGGTTTGCCCAACCCGCTCTGGAGCACGGATTCCGGGTGCGCGACGCTCTGGACGCGCCCGACTTGAGCGCTCTGTTTGCCTGGTCGAAAGAGCAGTTCCTGCGCGAGACTGAGGGCTCGCCCATTCGACGCATCGGCCATGAGCGCTGGCTGCGGAACATTGCCGTGGCCCTGGGCAACGCGGAATATTCCGAATCCGTCATTGCAGCACTGGAATCGCGGCGCGATGACCCGTCGGCGCTGGTGCGCGAGCACGTTGCTTGGGCTCTGGACCAGCAGGCTCGCAGGCGAGACTCGGCACCGAACACCGAAAAACCCTGATTTCTCTGGTGTCATCGCCCCGCATTCCCGTAACATTCCAGCGATCCTGCAGCCTCCAAACTTCCGCTACGCCGCGTCACGACAAGCGCATGGACGTCCTGTTCGCCACCAGCGAGGCCCAACCCATCGTTCGCATCGGCGGGCTCGCGGAAGTATCGCTCGGGCTGCCGAAAGCGTTGCGTGCCCGCGGTCACGACGTGCGCCTGGTACTTCCGGGTTACTCGCAGGCGCTCAGCGCGGCAGAGGACCTGCACGAAGCGGGGCGGATCGAGATGAACGGTGGGCGGGACGCGGTGCGGATTCTCGAAGGGCGCGTTCCTCATTCGGATTTGCCTCTGTATCTGGTTGACGCGCCGTCCCTATTCGAGCGCGAGGGAGGCCCCTACGCCAACGCCGACGGCGACGAGTGGGCAGACAACGCGGAGCGGTTCGTCGTCTTCAGCCGAGCGATCGCGAAGATGGCGCTGGGGGTCGACGCGCTGGGCTGGGGCCCCGAAGTACTACACTGCAACGACTGGCAAACGGGGCTGGCGCCCGCACTGTTGGCGCTGGAGGAGACACGACCCGCGAGCCTGTTCACCGTCCACAACATGGCCGCCCAGGGACTCTTCAGCTGGGACGTATTTCACCGGCTTGGAATCCCTCGCCCGCTTTGGTCTCGGCATGGTCTCGAGCACTACGGCAACTTCTCGTTCCTAAAGGGCGGTTTGGCATTTTCCGATCGCATCAACACCGTAAGTCCCACCTACGCCCGCG
>JBFGYN010000017.1:0-17457 GCA_041587415.1 Candidatus Competibacterales bacterium
CTCCACGCGATCACGGATTTCGGCACCTATGGGATGATCACCTGGTTGCTTCTTTTGCTCCGCAGCCGTTCGCCGCGTTTCCTGCAGACCTTTACCGCCATGCTCGGAACCGGCGCTCTAATCAGCGTGGTCGCTTGGCCCATCACCACCTGGCGAACGCAGGACCCCAGCGCAGGTGGGCTCTCCACCCTGATCCTCTGGGGTGTCGTCATCTGGAGCATTGCCGTCACCGCCCATATCGTGCAGCACGCCTTGGAAATTCGCCGGGCGCAGGCGATCGCCCTCGCGATGCTTTACGTTGTCGCATCGCTCGTCTTGAATGTGACGTTCATGGCCCAGCAAGGATCCTGAGACACCGTGCGCATCCACATACTGGGAATTTGCGGAACATTCATGGCCGGATTAGCCGTTCTGGCCAGGGAATCGGGCTATGAGGTATCCGGCTCGGACGCCGCCGTTTATCCCCCCATGAGCACCCAGCTCGAAGCAGCCGGCATGACGGTGCTCGAGGGTTATGAGCCCTCGCACCTGGACCCCACGCTCGGCGAGGTGGTCGTAGGCAATGTCATGCGGCGCGGAATGCCGATTGTGGAATCGATGCTCGACCGCGGACTTCGCTACACCTCCGGTCCAGAGTGGCTGGGGCAGCACGTGCTCCAGGATCGCTGGGTGGTCGCGGTAGCCGGCACCCACGGCAAAACGACGACCTCCGCGATGTTGGCCTGGATTCTCGAGCATGCCGGGCTGAAGCCAGGTTTCCTGATCGGCGGCATGCCCCGAAATTTTGACCGCTCCGCTCGGCTCGGCACCGGCCGTTTTTTCGTGGTGGAAGCCGATGAATACGATACCGCCTTTTTCGACAAGCGTTCCAAGTTCGTTCACTATCGACCACGGACGCTCGTCTTGAACAATCTCGAGTTCGACCACGCGGACATTTTTCCTGATATCGCGGCGATCCAAACCCAATTCCACCATCTCGTGCGAACCGTACCGGGCTCGGGGCTGATCGTGAGCAACGGGCAGGACAAGCACTTGGACTCGGTGCTGGCCATGGGCTGCTGGACGCCCGTCGAGCAGTTCGTTGCGGGCGGCTGGTACGCAACCGATGTCAGCGCCGACGGCGGCCGCTTTCGAGTAGGTTTCGGTCAGGAAGCGATCGGCGAGGTAAATTGGTGCCAAAGAGGCATCCATAATGTTCACAATGCGCTTGCCGCGGTCGCCGCGGCGCGGCACGTGGGTGTGCCGCCCGGCGAATCGCTGCAGGCGCTGAATCGGTTCGCCGGTGTCAAGCGCCGGCTCGAGTTGCGCGGCGAGGTGGACGGAATCAGGGTCTATGACGATTTTGCCCACCATCCGACTGCGATTGCGACGGCGTTGAGCGCAATTCGGGCGTCGGCTGGTGATGGCAAGGTGCTGGCCGTTCTGGAACCGCGTTCCAACACAATGCGTCTCGGCGTGCACGGCGGCGCACTGACCGATTCCCTGCTTGGTGCCGATCGGGTGTACGTCTTTTGCCCGCAAGACTTGGCGTGGGATCTGGAGGCTCTCTTGCGCCCACTTGGCCCGGTTGCCACCGTATTCGACTCGACCGCCGCAATCGTGGACCGGGTGGTCAACGACGCATCGGCTGGAGACTGCGTCCTGGTGATGAGCAACGGCGGGTTCGAGAGCATCCATCAGCGGTTGCTGGTCGCATTGCAGGAGGCAAGCTGCGCGTGAGCACTACGGCTCCAATCGCACTTGCGATGACCGGTGCCTCCGGAATCCTCTACGGACTGCGTCTGCTGGAATGCCTGGTAGGCGCAGGACGGCAGGTATACTTGATGCTGTCGAAACCGGCGCAAATCGTAATTGGAATGGAAACGGACCTGAAGCTGCCCGGTCGGTCGGCGGACATACGGCGCTATTTGACCGATCTGTACCGAGCCGATGTCGATCAAATTCAGGTTTTCGGCCGCGAAGAGTGGACAGCGCCCGTGGCCAGCGGTTCCGCCCGAATCGCCGGCATGGTGGTTTGTCCTTGCACGACCGGGACCATGGCTGGCATTGCGGCGGGTACCAGTGAAAATCTGATCGAGCGCGCAGCGGACGTGGCACTGAAAGAAGGCCACAAGCTGATTCTTGTCATTCGCGAGACGCCGCTTTCTGTCATTCAGATCGAGAACATGTACCGGCTGGCGAAAGCTGGAGCGGTCCTCATGCCCGCCAATCCGGGCTTCTACCATCGGCCCAGATCCATCGACGATCTGGTGGACTTCATGGTTGGCCGCATTTTGGACCAATTGAATATCGACCAGTCATTGACGCCCCGATGGGGCCAGTAAAGGCTGTCCCGTGTCCCTCGTCGAAGTGCCCATCTTCCCGTTGAACACCGTGCTTTTTCCCGGCGGGCTGTTGCCCTTGCGAGTATTCGAGCCGCGGTACGTTCGCATGGTTCGCGACTGCACCACGCTCGACGTTGGCTTTGCCGTCATGCTCATACGCGATGGGCAAGAGGCCGGCGAACCGGCAAACTTCCACGATCTGGGCACGCTCGCGCGCATCGTGGATTTTTCGCAGTTGCCGGACGGACTGCTCGGTGTGACGGCCCACGGTGAACGGCGAATCCGGGTCCGGGCGCAGACCGTCGCGGGTGACGGGCTGATCAGCGGTCAGATTGAACTCATTGCAGACGATCCCTCTATTCCTTTGGCAGAAGACTATCGGGGCGCCGCCGATTTGCTACAGGCGCTCATGGAGCAACTTCCGGAGCCGTTTCGGTATCCGGAAGCCGACATGAACGATGCCACGTGGGTGTCCGGGCGCCTGGCGGAGTTGTTACCCATCTCCTTGGCTCTGAAGCATCGTTTGCTGACCCTGGACGATCCTGGACAACGGATGGACGTCGTTTATGCCCTGCTCCAGGAACAGAATTTGGTTTGAACAAGGAGAGGTCTTCCTGGCTTTCCTCGCGACACCTCCCATGTGCCGCGTTTCGCAAGAAGGAAGTTGCTATTGATTGCCGTCCTCACCCGAAACCGAAGGCTTTGGGTAACCACGCCGACAAGGCGGGCACCGCATCGATGATCACACTAGACATCATGTTTTGACCTGCCCGTCCTCAACCTGCTCCAAGCTGTACGCGCCGCGCGTACAAGGCCTCGGACCTCGCCGAGAACGGGGCCCAGGAGGGAACGACGAACAGGTCTCCGCGCGTTACCTTCCAGCTCTTATCCCCTGCACTCACCGACCCAGTGCCATCGAAGATCAGCTACAGCGAGGAGCCGGCTTCGCGCCGCAACAGAGTCTCGGCGCCGCGGCGTACCCAGCGCATCGCCACCCCGATCGTGGGCAGGACGTCCTTGTTGCCGCTGCTGGGGTTCGCATATCGAACCGCGGCGTGGCCAATCGATCGCGCTGCGCTCCCAGCCTCGACCTACCGGTACCAGGTGGCCGGCCCGGTCGGCGAGCGCCACCGACTTTCCCTATCGCCACAGGTGTGCGGCCGCCTTGCTTTGGGGATGCAGCGGCATGAAATCCCCAATTTCGGTCCATCGGGGCACGAGCAACCCGCGCTCGAAGCCTCGGTACACCTCCTCCGGGCCGGGAGAGGGCTCAGGCTGCCCGGGTCCTGCTGCGGCCTTGAGCCGTACTGGAGACTTAGTGCTGTCGACGTTAATGTGGGTTTCTCCGAAGTTGGTAGAAATCGTCGAGCTGCGAGCCATCGAGCAGGTGACTGGTGGCGGGGTCTTCGCAGCTCGGAATCGATTCCCATTTTGGTCGCGCACCACGAGGGATTCCGTCGGCGACACAATGGACCGCGGCATTGCCTCAATCGGCCGGGCCGACGTCCAGGGCGATGTCGCCGACGCCTTCCACGCGGCCCCGGATGCGATCACCGGGTTGCACAGGGCCAACGCCCTCGGGCGTGCCGGTGAAGATCAGGTCGCCGGGCTGAAGGTGATAGAACTTCGACAAGTCGGCGATGATTTCGCGGATGTTCCAGATCAGCTTGTCGATATCGGATTTCTGCCGCACCTGGTCGTTGACGGTCAACACCAGTTCGCCCTTGTCGATCACGCTACCGGGGATCGGCACGATCTCGGACACCACAGACGACTGCTCGACGTCCTTGCCCAGGTCCCACGGGCGGCCCTTCTCTCGCGCCACCAATTGCAGGTCGCGTCGCGTCATGTCCAAGCCGCAGGCGTAGCCGTAGATGAGCTTCTCCGCGTCGGCTTCACTGACGCGGAAACCAGGCGCGCCGATCGCCAGCACCAGTTCCATCTCGTGGTGGTAGTCCTTCGTTTCGGGCGGATACGGCACCGTGGCACCGGACTCCACGAGTGTTGAAGGGGACTTCGTAAAATAGAAGGGTGGGTCGACCGACTTGTCCACCGGATGGCCCATCTCGACCGCGTGGGCGTGGTAGTTTCGGCCGACGAAGAACAGCCGGTTGATGGGGTAGCGCTCCGGCTCGCCCTTCACGGGCAGCGAATATACGGGCGGGGGATTCCAGAGATAACGTCGGTTCATGACATGCGTCCTCGACTGGGTTGTACGGTTGCAAACTTCGCTGAATCCGAGTTCGTGGTACTCAATCTTTAGCAAGGCAGATTTCGGCTTTCCAGCCGAGCTGGATGCCCGCGCCAATCGCTCCGAGCACGGGCGCCTGCTCCGGCACCTTGACGGGAAAACCCCGGCGCGTGAGCGCCAGCGCCGCGGCAAGGCCGCCGCCGGCCACGATGATCGGCAGTTGAGAATGTTTCGTGTTCATGAATGCTTTCTCCAATTGCGTGAACCGCGTTGCTCGGGTTGCGCCTTGCAACTTGCATCGTTATGCCGGTAGACGGGGTCAGGTCATCGACCGCCAACCGCCAAGTTGGCACGTCCTGTCACTGACCGCTCACCTGTTCGTAAGAGTCGGAAATGGTGGGGTACTCGGCGGTGTACTGTTCGCGCACTGTGGCACCGATGGTCATAATGCTGATGAGCCGCAAACAGACGTGCAGCATACTGAGCAAAAGCGGTTTGGTATTCCCTACTCTAAGATGCATCGATCGCCGTTCCGGCGTGCCTGATGAAATCCAAACCTGAGGAGCAAGCGAATCATGCGCTTATACAACTACTATCGTAGTGGTACATCACACCGCACTCGCATCGCGCTCAATCTCAAAGGGCTGAATTACGAGTATGTGGCGGTAAACCTGCGCACCGGCGAGCATCGAGACCGAAACTATATGGAACTCAACACCCAGGGGCTGGTGCCGACCCTGGAGGTGGATGGCGAGCGACTGATTCAGTCGCCAGCCATACTCGAGTACCTGGAGGAACGCTGGCCCGAGCCACCGCTGCTGCCCTCGGACCTGCCCGGGCGTGCCCGGGTTAGAGCCCTGGCCGCCGTGATCGCTTGCGACATCCACCCGATCAACAATCTGCGCATACTGAACGCGTTGCGGAACGATTTCGGTGCCGATGAGGCAACCGTGAAACGCTGGTGCGGCCAATGGATCGAGGCCGGATTCGATACCCTCGAGAGCCTGCTGGCTGGCGACTCCGGGCGCGGCCGCTTCTGCTATGGCGACTCCCCCACCTTAGCCGATGTCTATTTGGTCCCGCAGTTATACAGTGCCCGGCGTTTCGAAGTGGACCTCACCCCTTACCCGATCCTAACTACCGTCGACGGCGTTTGCGCGGAACTCGACGCTTTCCGAATGGCCGAACCCGGTCGGCAACCCGATGCCGCGTAAAACGACGGATTGGTCAAAGCCCTAGCCCGAATACTTCATCCGGGGTCCCTGATGAATTATCCGGGTTAGATCAGTTTCAAGCGGCCTGGTGCGCGATGCGGGTTCGTCGAGCATAAGGCAAGATAATTCCCCAACAGCGGTCGCCGCCTACCAGCAACTGATCAGCATGCTTACAGCTAGGCGTCATTTGGATTATCGTGCACCGTATCGCAGCCAGGCGCGATACCGATGTCGAAGCATGCCGCGCCGAGCCATCTACACCGATCGGATGCCCGGCATGAGGCCCGGGAGCCCTTCGAGTCGACGGCTGGGGCACCGGAATTCAATCTCTATGCAGTGCCGGCTCCTCTCATCGGCCGATTGCAGCAAATCGCTCTCGCCATTTTCGCCGAGGAGACGAAGCCGTTCGGAGTCACTTCCGTTCAGTACGCGGCTCTCCATGCAATTCAGGCCTTTCCGGAGCTTGATCAGATCCAGCTTGCCGGGTTGATTGCCTATCACCGGACGACCATCGGTTGCGTGGTAGAG
The DNA here is from genome assembly GCA_041587415.1 of Candidatus Competibacterales bacterium. GTDB lineage: Bacteria > Pseudomonadota > Gammaproteobacteria > Competibacterales > JAHEDQ01 > JBFGYN01. Next base: position 6,258 of record JBFGYN010000017.1, read on the forward strand.
CGACTGGAGAAAACGGGACTCATCAATCGGAAAGTGGGGATCACTGGCCGCCGCGCCCGCCTGCTCCTTCTGACCGGCGAGGGGGAGAAATTGCCGCAAGAGATCGACCCGGTTGCCGGTCGAGTGCAAGATCGGCTGCTCGAACCTCTGCCCACGGACGGGCAAGTCCGTATGCGAATGAAAGGCCGGGGTCTTTCTGGCTTGACTCTCTCGGCATACGTAAGCCAACGGACACTGTTCCCCGGAAAGCGCAACAAGCCTGTCGACGGAGGCACCTGGTGTGGATCGAAAGGATATTCTCGGCCTGATTGGGTCGTTCGCAGTCACGATCGTCCTGTTCGTCGCGCTATGGGTGTTCATCGACCGGTACTGGGTCTCACTGCCGGCGTGGCTCGGTGTCCTGATTTGTATCGCTGTGGCAGTCGGAGCCATCGGAGCACCGATTTTCAGCCTGGCGCGGATCTCGAATCGAATGATGGAACGCCAGCGAGCGGTGGCCCGGTCGGCGCCCCCCGTCGAAACGGACAAACAGCCGTGAAAGCATTCGGTTGCGGGCCCGGAATCCCCCACGGAGCGCGGAACGTCAGCAACCAGGTGTGGGGTGGAAGCCCGAGGCGCGTTCCGCCACGAGGCGGACCTGTACCCCATGGGCTCAGCCGATGGCGCGGGCGGTTTCGGAGATGAGCCTGGGACCCCGGTAGATGAGTCCCGTATACAACTGGATCAGCTTGGCGCCCGCATCGATACGTGCTACGGCGTCTTCAGGAGTCATGATGCCGCCTACGGCGATGGTTGGAATTCGATCATCGAGTGCGTCGCACATGACTTTCAGCACATGGAGCGATCGACTCGCGAGCGGTGCGCCGCTGACGCCCCCACTTTCCTCTGCGTGCCGCAGTCCTTCGAGTCCCGTTCGACTATTAGTCGTGTTGGTGGCTATGACGCCGTCGATTTCGTGTGCGAGAAAAGACTTGGCAAGGCCCACAACCTCTTGCTCACTCAGGTCCGGCGCGATTTTGACGGTTATCGGCACGTATCGGTCGTGCTCAATCGCCAACCTCTGTTGTTCGGACTTCAGCGCTGCGAGCAGTCGATCGAGCGCATCGCCGCGTTGCAACTCGCGCAGCCCCGGGGTGTTCGGAGAGGATACGTTCACGGTCACATAACTTGCGTGCGGGTAAACCGACCGCATCGCCAACAGGTAGTCCTCGGCCGCCCTTTCCATCGGCGTATGCCGATTTTTTCCGATGTTGATGCCCAATATGCCTCGGTAGCGTGCGGCTCTGACGTGCTCGACCAGTCGTTCCACCCCGGCGTTGTTAAAGCCCATTCGGTTGATGATGGCCTCCGCTTGGGCGATGCGGAATACGCGTGGCCGCGGGTTGCCGGACTGGGGGACCGGTGTGACAGTGCCAATTTCGATGAAACCGAATCCGAGAGCCGCGAGGCCGTCTATGCACAGGCCGTCCTTATCCAAGCCGGCGGCGAGGCCGACGGGATTCGGAAACTCAATGCCCATGATGGTGCGCGGAGCAGATATTGCCGTACCCGTGAGCCAGGCAGGAATCCGTGTGCGAGATAGCGCCGTCAGCAGAGCCAGGGTCAGATCGTGTGCACGTTCCGGATCGAGGCGAAAAAGCCCTGCGCGTGCCAACTCATACATCACTGGTCTGCACCGATTCTGGTAGTGAGGAGCGTTCTGGGCGGTTTGGCGTCGTCTTTGTGGATTTGCTGCACTGCCGGTGACAGCAGGGTGAGCAAGTGGCCGACGGCAATCTCCGAATCGCGCACAAACGTGAACAGCTTCGCTCTCACCTCCAGACGTTGCGTGCTGAGCTGGCCTAGCCACAGTATGCGGCCATCGAATAGCTCGAACCCGGATTGCCAGAAGCGCAGGACGAGCCGGTTTTCCCGCCTCGCATCGTAGCGCACCAATGCGATGTCCTCGTGTCGCCCGTCGTGAACCTTCGGCAGCAGCGGACGCTCGGACAGGGTCGCATCGGGATTGAGCGGCAAGAGGATCGATGAGGGTGCAATCGGGACGGCCTCCTCGAATCCCGAATCCGTCAGCACCGAAAGAATTTGGTCCCGCGGGTCGGCCCACTGCAAGCCCAGCACCTGCCTGTGTGCTCCGCCGACGTCGATCCGATACGTCGGGAGTCGTTGCCAGGTCTCCTGCAGCCACTCTTGCTGACTCAAAGTGTGGGTCATCGCAACCGTATGCGCGGCCGGCGACGGTGGCTGAGATGCCATGAATGCCCAAGCCGTCGATCCGGACAATGCCAACAGACACACCCCGGCGAGACCCTTGCTGCCAACGGGACCCGAGCGATGCCGCCGATAGGCGATACCGAGTAGCGCGGCCCAAGCGGTTCCGAGACTCACACCGGCGATTCCTTCGGACAGCCAGTGTGCTCCAAGGTAGAGCCGCGCCAGCAACACCGAGACGACGAATAGGGCCGCGACCGAATACGGCGCCCAGCGCCACGAGCGGGACAATTCCTCTGCCGCCAGTATGGCGCTGAAGCCCACCACGATCGTGGATACGACTCCGTGCGCTCGAGGAAAATCCGTGAATGCGCCGGGCGCCATTCCGGGCGGCACCTGCGCGTCCAATACGGCCTGGATCACCCAAGCGGCTATTACCCCGAAGGTCAATCCGGTTAGCCAATGCGCAATTGCCGACCAGGCGCGGTGGGCGGCGAGCCAGAGCAGCGTCGTTGTCCCCAAGAGCAGTATCGTTCGGTAATCGCCCAGCGCGCTGATCGACGCCATCGCCGCGTCCGCCCACGGCGTTCTGAGCGCGCGGAAGAAATTCAGCACGCTTGCGTCGAGACCGCCCGGCAACTCCCCGCCCAGCGCCAAGCTGAGCACGATGAGAGAGACGGCCGTGGTCGAGAGCAGTGTCGTTCCCAAGATGGCGAGGCCGCCGGACTCTCTGTGGCGCGGATCGACGAGCGCCGCCCCCAGGTGGCCCACAAGGGGGTGGCGGTAGCTCCATCGAAGAACTTGCTGAATCCAGTGTTCGACCTGCGGTGCCATCCAGCGGTACAGGTTGCGGGCAAGCCACAGTGTCGTCCACAGCAGCCCCACCACGATCAGCAGCAAGACTGCGAGCCGAGCCGCTACACGGGATGCCACCTCGAGCGAGTAGCCGAAGACGATGCCCGGGAACAGATAGATCGGTGCCCACGCGAGCGCCGACAGCAAATCGATGACGAGAAAACGCGCCGTCGACATGCCCATCATGCCGGCAATTGCGGGAATTACCGCACGAAGCGGGCCGAAAAACCTGCCGAAGACTATGCTCGATCTTCCGTGCCGGTGGAAATAGCGTTCGCCCCGTCCGATCCATTCCGGATGTTTCGAAAATGGTCACATCGTCCTTAAGCGACCCTGGAATGTCTGTCCCAGCCAAAAGCTCGCGGCGTCCCCAACGAATGCGCCGAGGGATGCGGCGAGCAGGGTGGTGACGAGCGGGAGTGTCCCGGTGGCGATCAATGCGCCGAAGGCGAACAAGAGCACTGCACCCGGAAGAATGACGCCAACCACTGCCAGGGACTCGCCCATGGCAACGAGAAAAACAATGAGGCCCGAGAGGTTCGGATGTGCTGCGACCCAGTCGAGAATTGCTTGAAGGAACTCCGGCAGCACGTTGACGGTTCTCAACTGCGAACAGTGTGAATGTTCTTCGATTTTCTCATGTCGTCCCGGGCCTGGCCGGGCTTCAGATTGAGGGTGACGCCATCGCTCGGAGCACTTGCCCCGCCGCCGCGACCGTTTTGTCGATGTCTGAGCTGCTGTGGGCGCTGGATAGGAAGCCTGCCTCGAAGGCCGATGGAGCCAGATAGACACCGTGGTTCAACATGCCGTGGAAAAAAATACGGAACTGGTCCACGTCGCAGGCCAATACCTGCTGAAAGCGCGTAATCGGATGTTCCTTCGAGAAGAAAAAACCAAACATCGCTCCGGCCCGGTTCGCCGTCATCGAAATACCCGCGGCACTGGCCTGTTCGAGTATGCCGTCCACCAGGCGATTGGTTTTCTCAATCACGAGCCGGTGGAATCCCGGCTCGGAAACGATGTCCATCATCGCTAGCCCAGCGGCCATGGCGACCGGATTTCCCGAGAGAGTGCCCGCTTGATAGACCGGACCCAGGGGTGCAATGCATTCCATCACCTCGCGACGGCCCCCGAATGCCCCAACCGGCATTCCGCCGCCAATCACCTTCCCGAGCGTCGTCAGGTCCGGCGTAACCCCGAAATGGGCCTGAGCCCCTCCGAGTGCCACCCGGAATCCGGTCATCACCTCGTCGAAGGTCAGGACGCAGTCGTGCTGATCGCACACCTCTCTCAGGGTCTCGAGGAAGCCCGAAACGGGCGGGATGCAGTTCATGTTGCCGGCAACCGGCTCCACGATGACGCACGCGATCGTGTCGCCCTCGTGGGCAAAGAAATCCCGTACCTGCTCGATGTCGTTGTAGGTCAGGGTAACCGTGTGCTGCGCGAACGAGGCGGGCACGCCTGGCGAGCTCGGAACGCCGAGGGTGAGGGCGCCCGAGCCCGCCTTCACCAAGAGCGCATCGCCGTGGCCGTGATAACACCCCTCGAACTTCACGATACGGTCACGCTTCGTGAATCCCCGTGCCAGGCGGATGGCGCTCATGGTAGCTTCGGTCCCGGAGTTGACCATCCGGACCAGGTCCATCGACGGTACGATCTCGCACACCCGCTGCGCCATCCGCGTCTCCAGTTCCGTCGGTGCTCCGAAGCTCAGCCCGCTCAGTGCTGCTTCGCGCACCGCGTCCACAACGCTCGGGTGAGCGTGTCCCGCAATCATCGGTCCCCAGGATCCCACGTAGTCGATGTATCGATTTCCGTCTTCGTCGTACAGGTGGGGACCTTCGGCGCGCTTGATGAAAACCGGGTCGCCGCCCACGCCGCGAAACGCGCGCACGGGCGAGTTTACTCCGCCCGGAATAAAACGTTGCGCCTCTTGGAACAGCTCTTTCGATCGGCTCATTGCGGATCTGACCTCGTGGGTCGTCGGGTACTGGGGCGCCCATACAGGCGGGTGAACCGTTCGGCCGCCTGCCGAACGTTGCGCGTGCCAAAAACGGCTGTGATCACGGCCAGGAGGTCTGCGCCCGCTGCGATCAGGGGTTCGGCATTTTCCACCGTGATTCCGCCGATGGCCGCAACGGGAATGCCGAGTTCGCATTTGGCTCGCTCGATCAGAGTCGTCTGGGCGCGGGGTGCGTCGGGCTTTGTAGCGGAAGGGTAAAAACTGTCAAACGCCACGTAGTCGGCCCCCGCACCGGCCGCCTCGCGGGCCAGATCGAAACGGTCGTAGCACGACACGCCAATCACCGCACCGGGCCCCAGGATGCGCCGCGCATGCCGAATGCTGGCGTCGTCTCGTCCCAGGTGCACGCCGGCTGCGCCGACGAGTCGAGCCAGGTCGGGATCGTCATTGACAATCAACATTGCGCGATGATGGATGCACAGCGCGTTCAAAGCCTCCGCCTGGCCGCGGCGAAAGCCGATGTCGTTTCCCTTGTGCCGGTACTGGACCATCACCGCCCCGCCTGCCAGGGCTTGTGCCGCCTGGTCTAGAAACGTCGCGGCCGGCATCAGGCTCGCGTCGGTGATGGCGTAGAGTCCCCGCAAGATCACCCCAGTCGAATCTTCCGACCCCAGAACAATCTGTTCGGAATTTGCTGACCCATGCCGATTCGGTACCCCTGCTCCAGCGCGGACCACGTGAAGTCTTGGGCCTGATGGATCGCGGTTCGAGGTTCATTACCCTGCGCGAGGAGAGCAGCGATTGCAGAAGCGAGCGTGCATCCGGAGCCGTGAAAATCGCCCCGCAAACGGCGGAATCGGTATTGGTCCAGAAGGCGGTGATTGCCGTAGAGACGGTTCACTACATCGGCCGAATTCTCGTGCCCGCCCGTTATCAGCACGTATTCGCAGCCACGCTCCAACAGACACATGGCGCAGGCGTCCAGGGTATCGGCCTCGGGAGCCAACCGGCGCGCCTCGACACCGTTTGGTGTCAAGACCGTGGCGTGGGGCACCATGAGTGTCATCATCGCAGCGCGCATTTCCGCGTTGCTGAGTTCCGTACCACCTCCGGATGCCAAAACCGTATCCAAAACAACCGGTATGGTCGGGTAGTCGCGCAAAACCGAGTGCAACGCCTGGATGATCAGCTCGTTTCCCAGCAATCCGAGTTTGACGGCCGCCACGGGCATGTCCTCCAGCAGCGCGCGTGCCTGTTCGATGACCAGGTGCGGTTCGACGGGTGACGAGCGTTGAACGTCTCGCGTATCCTGAACGGTGAGGCAAGTCAGGACCGTCGCGGCGTGGCACCCAAGGCTTATGATCGTCTCGATATCAGCCTGCACGCCGGCGCCGCCCGACGGATCGTGTCCGCCAATGCTCAGTACGACGGGAATCGTTCTGGACGCGATCCCCGACGGATCCGAATGAAGCTCCGGACTACCCATTTCAGGTGACGGCCCCTGCCAGTCTCGCAATAAACGCAGTGCGTGCGGAGAGCTCCAGCGAGCAGGTCCATTTGTAGGCGAGATTGATCGAGCTACCCCACGCGTAGACGCCGTGACCCCGAACCACTGCGATGCAATGCTCCGCCAGGGCGGCTGCGACCCGTCGAGGCGATTCCATGAGGTAGTCTTGATAAGGGATGCTGATAACCGGCACGATTGGGAAATACAGCTGCCCCTCGAAGTCGATCGGCGTGAATTCGCCCCCACCCAAGGTTAGCGCCACGGTGTGCGCCCCATGGCTGTGGAGTACGGCCCCTGCATCCGGATTCGATTGGTACACGGCCAGGTGCAATGGGGCGTCCAGGCTTGCACCCCGAGGCGGTGACTCGCCCAGGGGGCAGCGAATGAGCTGGTCCGGTGCGAGCGTATCCGCACAACAACCCGTGGGGGTCATCCAAATGGCATTGCCGTCGCGCACGGAGGCATTTCCGCTGTGGGAGTCGTTGATGTCGTACTGGCGGAGCCACTTGTAGTGGCGCACCAAGTCTTCCTTCGCATTCATGCTCTGGCAGTATAGCTCGGGCATCGCATGGGAGTGGCCTCGTGGAAGCCGATGTTGTTGCGACCTGCCCGACGAGGTGCCGGGCGTTTCGAACTCTCCGTAATGTAACCCGCATCTGCACCGGGGCAAATGGTAAATAGGACCAAACTCACCAGGGTCCGGGGCACGACAGGAAGCGTAAATGAGCAACCGAACCATTCAAGTCGACGATCGTCTTTACCCGTATATTCTGTCCGTATCGCTGCGCGAGCCCGAGATCATGGCACGCCTGCGTGCCGAAACGGCGCAGATGAAATACTCGAACATGCAGATAGCGCCCGAGCAGGGGCAGTTCATGGCGCTGCTCGCACAGCTCCTCGGTGCGCGGCGCTGCTTAGAGATCGGTGTCTTTACCGGTTACAGCGCCCTGGCTGTCGCACGGGTCCTTCCAGCCGATGGCGTGGTCATCGCGTGCGACATGAACGAGGAGTGGACAGTCGTTGCGCGCAGGTATTGGGCGGAGGCAGGCGTTGCCGATCGAATCGACCTTCGGTTGGGTCCGGCATTGGATACCCTGGCCGAGTTGCTCGACGACGGTCAGGCGGAAACGTTTGATTTCGCCTTCATCGATGCCGACAAGCTCGAATACCGCGATTACTACGAGAGGGTGCTGAAACTGCTCCGGCCGGGCGGGCTGGTGAGCGTGGACAACGTGCTCTGGGCTGGTTCGGTGGCGGACCCGGAAAAGCTTGACGAGGAAACGGAGGCGATTCGTGCCTTCAACGAGTTTCTGCATCGCGACGAGCGCGTCGATCTGAGCCTGGTACCCATTGGCGACGGGCTCAGCTTGGCGCGAAAGCGGTAATGTCGCCGGTTAACCCCAGCTTCGGGCAGCACGCGGGCCATGGCAGCCGATGCTACGCAGCGGGACTTCAATCGCACCGCCAGTCAAAGGCGCTTGATGTAGACCTTTGAATTTCGCTGGTAATTGTAGAGCGTCTGACGGGACATCGGCAGCTCGTCGATCCGGGCGGGGGCAAAGCCGCGCTCGTGAAACCAGTGCGCGGTGTGGGTCGTCAGGACGAACAGTCTGTCGATTCTAAGCTGACGGGCGCGGGCTTCGATGTAATTGAGCAAGTTGTCTGCGCGCCCCTCACCTTGGTACTCCCCGTGGGTCGCCATACAGGCCAATTCGCCAAATCCTGCTTCCGATGACGGATAAAGCGCGGCGCAGCCGATGATCGTGCCGTCGCGCTCCACCACCACGAAGTGCTCGATCTCGGTCTCGAGGCGCTCACGGGACCTGCGTACTAGAACGCCCTCGGCTTCGAGCGGTGCGATGAGCTCGATAATTCCTCCCACATCGTCGATATGGGCATCGCGAATCTTCTCGTAGAGATCTGCGTTTACGAGCGTACCGGCGCCGTCCCGGGTGAACAATTCGAGTAGCAGTGCACCGCGGATCGGACGATGGACCAGGTGTGTTCGGCCCACGCCGCGCCGGCAGGCATCTACCGCGAATCGAAGTAACCCCATTGTCTCCTGAGGCAGGTCCGTTCGTTGTTCGAGCAGGTCCTCCACCTGGACGGGTGACAGGTCCGAAATCGGGCTGCCGTCACTGGACCCCAACGACGGCTCCTCGCTCAGAAATATGAGCTTGTCGGCCTGCAGCAAGGTTGCTGTCGCCACAGCAACCTCCTTGGCACTCAAGTTAAATATCTCCCCCGTCGGCGAGTAACCGATGGGTGACAACAACACGATCGCTCCGCACTTGAGACAGGTTCGAATACCGCTGGTATCGATGCGTCGGACTTGCCCGGTGTGTCGATAGTCCACCCCGTCGCGCACGCCGACCGGTTGTGCGGTGACGAAATTGCCGGATGCGACCCGGATTCGAGCACCCGCCATCGGCGAATTGGCAATGCCGAGAGAAAGTTGAGCTTCGATCTCCGTTCGAACGTATCCCACTGCTTCCCGAACGCAGGCAAGCGCGTTGTCTTCGGTCACCCTCAGGCCGTTGACATAGCGAATTCGAGCGCCTGCGCGCGCGAGCCGCTCTTCGATTTGGGGGCGCGCGCCGTGAACGAGTACCAAATGGATTCCAAGGCTGTGTAGGAGCGCAAGATCGTGCACCAGCTCGGAAAACTCGGCCGAGACGATTGCTTCGCCGCCAAATGTTACGACGAACGTCCGTCCCCGGTGGGCGTGGATGTACGGTGAAGAGTGTCGAAACCCCTGGACAAACGAAGACCGATCGATCCGGCTCGTCATTCGGTGACGACTCGCGCCCCATCGTGAGGCCGCAGGCAAAATTTTTCGATCAGGCGCGACAGGACATCGACTGCCGGTTGAATCGTATCGAGGGCGATGTACTCGTCCGGTTGATGGGCCTGATCGATATGCCCCGGACCGAGAATCACTGTCTCCATCCCCAGTTGGTCGAGAAACGGTGCTTCGGTCGCGAATGCCACGGCGCCGGAGCTGTGGCCAGTCAGCGATTCCGCGGCAAGCACGATTGGTGAGTCGGCACGTGTTTCTACGGATGGAACGCCCTGTATGAGCGACTCCACCCGTACTTCCAATCGCGACCCCTCCATCCGCCTTGTCAAGCGGGCTCGAAGCGCTTCGCGCAGTTCCTGCAGGTCCATCCCGGGTAATGGCCGGATATCGATGTGCAGCTCGCAGTGTCCGCAGATTCGATTTGGATTGTCTCCGCCGTGAATGTGTCCCAGATTGAGTGTCGGAAACGGAACAGCAAAGACGGGACTTCGGTAGCGGTCCGCGAGTTCCTCCCGCCACCGCAGCACCTCCCCCAAGATCAAATGCATCCCCTCGAGGGCATTCACTCCGAGCTTCGGATCACTGGAATGCCCGGAGCGCCCCGTAAGCCGAATCGCTTCCATCATGATGCCTTTGTGGGTCCGAACCGGAATCAGCCCGGTCGGTTCGCCGATCACTGCGTACCGTGCCTTCGGACGGCCCGCCGCGACCAGTGCTCGAGCACCGTCCATGCTGCTCTCTTCGTCAGCGGTTGCCAGGATGATGACGGGTTGCGCCAAATCCTTGCGCTTGAACTGCCGCGCCGCCTCGATGGCAATTGCCAGGAAAGACTTCATGTCGGCCGTTCCGAGTCCGTAGATCCTGCCGCCGTCTTCCTTTCCGCCGAAGGGGTCGTGGTTCCACAGACCTGCGTCGAATGGCACGGTATCGGTGTGACCGGACAGGACCAACCCGCCAGATCCTCGTCCGAGAGACGCAATGAGGTTAGCTTTTTCTGGCTGGTTCGCTAGCGGCAAAACTTCGACGTCGAAATCGAGACTGTCGAGCCAGGTGGCTAGGATGTCGATAATCGCCCGATTTCCCTGGTCAAATTCGGGCGTGACGCTGCTGATCGATGGGGTCGCAATGAGCTGGCGGATCTGTTCCCTCAGCTTCGGGACGGTTCGCATGCTTGGGGTTTAAACTCCGAGTTGGAGGCCGTCGCGACACATGAAACTCGCACGGAACGCGGGTCTCCAAAGTCGTGCGGCCGCACGCGCCAGCTTAGCATGTCAGTTGCAGGCCAGTTTTACAGTACGGAAAAGTCGATTAGGGCCCGCCGAACGATTGCTAGCGCTGTTCGGCGCGTTCGGGTTCGCGACCGGGAACCCCGGCGCGAATTTCACTGGGGTCTCGGATGCTTTCGATGCCGACCTGGGTCTCCTTCGGCTCCGACTGTGACGCCCGTATTGGGGCAAGCTCGACGCCGGGCAACATCTCGTTGACCTTGGCCGACGTTTCCGTAGTCGGAAACGTGATCTCCAGGCCAGCGATGGCCAGCAAGATCACAACTACCAGAAGGCGATACATTGACTCTCAGGCGTCCCTCGAAGCGTTCACGGCAAGCGGTCCCTTTTTGCGGTCGACCGGGGAAACCTCCCCGCCGACTGGTGCCGCACCCCAAATTGTAAGTGCAATTGGTGCGCCAGTTCCAGTCGGGCAGGACATTTTTCTGGAGCCGTCCTGGTACACACTCGATTTTTTGGCCAACGCGCTGCAGCGCCGCTCACTCGTCGGTTACGCAACCTTCCGATGCGTTCTTCACATTCTTGATGTATTTGAAGAGGGTTCCTCGATTGACCTTGTACGGCGGCATCTTCCACTCGGC